>JABDKZ010000301.1 GCA_013001935.1 Maribacter sp. | reverse complement strand
AAAGCATTATCAAGTTCATGCAACCGTAGAGAATGCTGAAATTTTACAGCGTATAGATTGATTCTAAGGCTAATCTGAACTTATCAGCATATTTCTTGATTACTTCTTTATCAAATGATTTTTCTTCGTTGATTCTTCCGAGGTATTTTACCCCTGTTTTTTTAAGAATGATGCTTTCTGTTGTGGTATGCTCATCCCCGCTAAATAAAATGGAAACATCATATGCTTTTGATTGAAGCCAATTAATAGTCAAAAGTGTATGATTAATACTTCCCAAATAGTGCCGGGAAACCACCACAACTTTATAACTGGGCAAGATCAGATCTAAAACGGTATCAACATCGTTGAGTGGCACCAACAATCCACCAGCACCTTCAATCACTAAATGATTGTCGATTTTAGGTTCTGAAATTTTATTTACATCGATTGTGATCCCATCAATTGTGGCCGCTGCATGTGGACTCATGGGGGTTTTAAGTTCATAATTACAGCGATGTATTTTTGTTTTGGTATTGGATATCAACCGTGCTACCTTATGGCTATCGCTATTCTCCAATTCACCGGCCTGTACAGGTTTCCAATAGTCGGCCGCAAGTGCCTCTACGATAATAGCCGAAGCTATCGTCTTCCCAACATCTGTTGATATTCCAGTGACAAATATTCGTTGCATTCTAACTAGATTTTGTTATCATTCCACAGTGCATACATCTATACTTTCTACTTTCAAAAAAAGGAAATAACTTTAATAAAAACCCTTTTCGACGATAATAAGGCTCTGATTTTTCGGCTTTACAATTGGGGCAAACAATAGGCTTTCCTTTAGCATCAACCGCATAAGCCCTTATTTCGTTATAAATCTCTATGGCCTTCTGCTTATGTTTGCTATATACCTGAAGTTTTACACCACCAATGGCATAACTGATCAAAGGATCGGAATTAATGGTATTCTCGTCTTTAAGAAACACCGGGATACCCTCCGATTCCAATTTTCCCTTTATGATTTGAACATCAGCAGGGTAATCAAAAGAACCAATGGTGTAAAAAACATCTTCCATATACCTCAAATTATTGATTGTAATAGATTCATGACCTCTTTTAACTGTCTTTCAGAATTGAAGGCGTGAAGGCAAAAACGCAATCGTTCTTCACCTTTGGGCACTGTTGGCGATAAGATTGGTTTTACATCAAAACCCTTTTCTTGCAAAGATTTGGAAACCCTTTTGACCTTGTCATTGCCTTTGATTTTGCAACAATGAATCGCCGAATTACTTGCGATAAATTTTAATTTAAGGTTCGGGTTTTTCAGTTTCTGATTTAAAAATTCAATATTTTCATTTAATTTCTTACGCACTTCAGTTCCTTCAGTAGAACCTAAATAATGATGGGCAGCAATAATAGTAGCCACCGAATGAGGTGACAGTCCTGTAGTGTAAATAAAACTTCTTGCATAATTTACCAGGTAACTTTTTAGTTTTTCACTACCCAAAATAGCAGCGCCGTGGCAACCCAATGCCTTACCAAAAGTAACTATCCGTGCAAATACCTGTTCCTGTAATTCAGTCTCCTGTAGGAGACCCGCTCCTTTTTTTCCATAAACGCCAATCGCATGGGCTTCATCGACCACTAAATGGTAGTTATTGGCATTGCAAAATGTGATCAGCTTCTTTAAATCAGGTGAATCGCCATCCATGGAGAAGACAGATTCTGTTACGATATAGACTTCCCCTGCATTTTGGCTTAGACCTTGCCCCGATGGCGTGGTATACCCATCCTCACATTTTTTAATTAAATCGCCAAGATCATTATGTTTAAACTTATAGCTTTTAGCGTTTCCCAGTCGTATGCCGTCACGAATACTTGCATGTATGAATTCATCATAGAAAACAATATCACTACGTTGGGGCACCGAACTGAAAAAACCAATATTGGCATCATAGCCCGAGTTAAATACCAAAGCAGCTTCAACTTCATAAAAGTCACACAACTTTTTTTCAAGTTCTGTATATAGTATATGGTTTCCTGATAACAATCTGGAGCCGGAGGCTCCATTTCGAATGAAATCATATTCTTTCAACATTTTCAGGGAATGCTGAAATACATCTTCGTTTTTGGCCAACCCTAAATAATCATTGGATGCAAAATCGACCAATGGGTTTGAATCCGGCAAACTTCTTAATGCATTATTATCCTTTCTTTCTGAGAGTTTAACCAATAATTTTTCAGGGAATTGCTCCATAAAGCAAAGGTAATATTTAGCAATTTAAATGCTATATTCGTTAGCATTAACCTTAAGATTATGAGAAACGCTTGCTATTTAGTTTTTTTAATCGCTTTTACCAGTTCAGTAACTTCCCAAGACATTACCTATGAGATATCATTCGAAAATGCGGTTCATCATGAGGCACATATTAAAGCATCATTTTCCAATCTTAAGGAAGATACCCTTACGGTACGAATGAGCCGTACATCCCCAGGCCGTTACGCCTTGCATGAATTTGCCAAAAATGTGTACGACTTCGACGCTGTGGATGGTAAAGGAAGTAGTTTGCAGATAATTCGTCCTAACAATCATGAATGGCAGATTTTAGGACATGATGGAACGATAAACATCAATTATACCTTATTTGCGAATCGCGGTGATGGCACCTACGCACAAATAGATGAAACACACGCCCATTTGAACATACCTGCTACTTTTATGTTTGCGCCTAGTTTGAGTAAAATGCCATTAAAGGTCAAGTTTAAAATAAGGAAAGACCTCAACTGGAAGGTGGCGACGCAACTGCCATTAATTTCGGGTACGACCTATTCGGCACCTAATCTGCAGTATTTCATGGATAGTCCTACTGAAATAAGTGATTTTAGTCTCAGGGAATTCGAGGTAGGTTCCCAAAAGGTGCAAATAGCACTGCATCATAATGGCACTGAACAAGAAATGGACACCTACTTTGAAAAAGTCAAGAAAGTAGTTCTGACCCAAAAGGAGGTTTATAATGAACTGCCCAAATTTGATTATGGTACCTATGTTTTTTTAGCCTGTTATGTCCCTAATGTATCGGGAGATGGAATGGAGCATCGCAATTCTACTGTTTTAACCAGTACACGTAGTCTGGCCAACGGTGGTATAGAGCGCAATATAGGAACGGTTTCCCATGAATTTTTCCATGCGTGGAATGTGGAACGTATCCGACCAAAATCCTTGGAACCCTTTGATTTTGAAGCTGCCAATATGAGTGGGGAACTCTGGTTCGCAGAAGGTTTTACAAGCTATTATACCAATCTCATTTTATGCCGAGCCGGACTTATAACACCAAAAGCTTATATAGAAGGGTTAGAAGCAGGTTTCAACTATGTATGGAATGCTGCAGGGCGGAATTTCTTTAATCCAATAGAGATGAGTTATCAGGCTCCATTCGTTGATGCTGCGCGCTCTGTTGACCCTGTAAATCGAGACAATACATTTATTTCGTATTATTCCTATGGAAGTGTTCTGGGTCTTGCTTTGGACTTGTCGCTCAGACAGAAAGATTTGAATTTGGATGGGTATATGCAATTGGTCTGGGAGCGATTTGGTAAAAATGAAACACCCTATACGGTTAATGATTTGAATGAATCCCTCAATGACTATGCTGGCAAAGCATTTGGTGATTCCTTTTTCAAGGCCTATATCCATAACAGTGATATGCCCAATTATAAAGCGCTGTTTAAATCAGTAGGTGTTACCTTGGAGCAGGACATAGGCGCCCCTTTTTTTGGGGCCTCAGTGGGCATCACTGAAGAAGGGAAAGCCATAATTCAGCGGAATACAACAATGCATAGGGCGGCCTATAAGGCGGGTCTGGAAAAAGGGGATGTAATTTCAAGTATCAACGGGCTGGGATTTGAGCATGGGCAAAAGTTCGCCAACCTAATTCAAACCTATGAGGTCGGTGAAGTGTTAGAGATCAACTTTACACGCTATGGCCAAGAAAAAAAGACCACAGTTACCCTTGGGTCCAGTCCCAGTTATAAGATTTCCCTCAACCCCGAGGCAACCAATGAAATGTTGGATAAAAGAAATGCTTGGTTACAGAAGTAAATACGGTGGAAATTATTTATGGTAGATCTAAAACAGATAATGAATTATATCAAATTCTAGAGCTACAACAAAAAACACTATTTGCGAATGTTTCTGATGAAACGCTATATTCTAGGAGCCAAGATTGTGAGTTGATAACTCTTCAAGCCAAATAATTTATTCTTTTTTGATATTTTTTTATTGTTTATCAATAATTTTTATATATTTGTTTTCGTTTAACAATAATAATTAAATCATGAGTAAATTACAATCTATTCTAAACGTTCTAATTTATGTTTGGATAATTGGGGTATTTCTAAAACTGTTAAAAGAGGTAGGTATACTTTATAAACATATCCATTCCAGAATATTTGACTCGAATATAATCAGTAGTTCCTCTTTTTCCATGATACTTGTTTCTATGGCATTTATATGTTTATTAATATATATGTTATGGCACCTACGTAATTTCAAAAAAGTGGTAAAAAAGTCTAAAAACACTTCCCTTTTTAATAATTCAAACTACAAAGCATTTCATTCAGTTGGTATGGCATTTATTTATTATACTGTTGCCCGATTCACTATACGAATTGTTGAATTTATGCTATCAAATGTGGATGAGGGCCAACAATCAATCGCATATCAATTTGGCAGGAACATTGGGGAAGGTGTTTCCAATCAATTTCCACTCTTAATTGTTGCGTTGTTCTTATTGATAATCGCAGAATTGATTAAAGATGGATATCAACTCAAGAAAGAAAACGACTTAACAATATAGTTATGCCAATAATCGTAAACCTTGATGTAATGCTAGCCAAACGCAAAATGAAAAGTAAGAATCTGGCTGAACAAATTGGCATTACAACAGCAAATTTATCTATTCTTAAATCAGGCAAGGCAAAGGCCATTCGTTTTACGACATTAGAAGCCATATGCAAATCACTTGATTGTCAGCCAAGTGATTTATTAGAATACCAAGAATAAAAAAATGCCTCATAGGTGAGGCATTTTTTAATCTATATCCGTAGGCTCCGCTAGTTAATCAGCAAGAACTATGACTTTATTGTCTTTCAACTCAATGGTACCACTTGTAATACTCAAAACCGTTTTGCCTTTAGCATCTTTGGTAAACTTGGCTTCGAATTCCTCTTCTATAGCTATGTCGCCATCAACTATCACATTCCCACTTTGTAGTAGGGAAACTATAGGGGCGTGATCTTTCAACATTTGAAACTCCCCATTGATTCCAGGTACGGTTACCGATGTTACATCGCCTGAGAATAACGTGGCTTCGGGTGATACAATTTCTAAATACATAACTATTTTAATTTCAAATTACAAGCACCAAACTACAAAACCAAAAATCGGGGTTTGAATTTTGGGATTACCCGAGCTTTGCTCGGTTATGCCTCTGCCAACATTTTCTCTCCAGCCTCAATAGCCTCCTCAATAGTCCCTTTAAGGTTAAAAGCCGATTCTGGTAAGTGATCCAATTCACCATCCATAATCATGTTAAATCCTTTCATGGTTTCTTTGATATCTACCAAAACACCAGGGATACCCGTAAACTGCTCAGCTACATGGAAAGGTTGCGAAAGAAAACGTTGTACACGCCTAGCCCTACCAACAGCCAATTTATCCTCTTCCGATAATTCTTCCATCCCCAAAATAGCAATAATATCCTGTAATTCTTTATAGTGCTGTAATAACTCCTTAACTTTTTGAGCACACTCATAATGATCCTTACCTAAAATCTCCGGTGTCAAAATCCTGGAAGTCGAATCCAATGGATCCACAGCAGGATAAATCCCTAGCTCGGCAATCTTACGGGATAAAACCGTAGTAGCATCCAAGTGGGCAAATGTAGTTGCCGGTGCTGGATCGGTTAAATCATCTGCAGGTACATACACTGCCTGTACAGATGTAATTGAACCTCTTTTGGTTGAAGTAATACGTTCTTGCATAGCACCCATTTCCGTTGCCAATGTTGGTTGGTAACCTACCGCAGATGGCATACGACCCAATAGTGCAGAAACCTCTGAACCTGCTTGTGTAAAACGGAAAATATTATCTATAAAAAATAAAACGTCTTTCCCTTGGCCATCTCCTGAACCATCGCGGAAATATTCCGCAATTGTCAAACCTGAAAGGGCAACACGCGCACGTGCTCCTGGAGGTTCATTCATCTGTCCGAAAACAAAAGTAGCTTTGGACTCTTTCATTGCTTTCTTATCAACTTTTGATAAATCCCATCCGCCTTCTTCCATAGAATGCAAAAAGTCATCGCCATATTTGATAATACCGGATTCCAACATTTCACGAAGTAAATCGTTTCCTTCACGGGTACGTTCCCCTACCCCTGCGAAAACTGAAAGCCCACCGTGGCCTTTAGCAATGTTATTGATCAATTCCTGGATCAAAACGGTTTTACCAACACCAGCCCCACCAAACAATCCTATTTTACCTCCTTTGGCATAAGGCTCGATTAAATCTATAACCTTAATCCCGGTAAAAAGAACTTCAGTGGATGTAGAAAGATTTTCAAATTTTGGTGCTTCACGGTGAATAGGCAAACCATCTTTGCCCGCTTTAGGTAAATCACCAATACCATCGATAGCATCGCCAATTACGTTGAACAAACGTCCGTAAATATCATCGCCAATTGGCATTTGAATAGCATTTCCGGTGGCAACCACCTCTACGCCTCTACTTAAACCATCGGTAGAATCCATAGCAATAGTTTTTACGGTGTTCTCACCTATATGGGATTGTACTTCCAAAACCAAGATTGAACCATCTTTATTGACGATTTCAAGAGAATCATAAATTTTTGGAAGATCTGATCCAGATTGAAATTCAACGTCTACAACTGGCCCAATGATTTGGGAAACTTTACCTGTAACTTTCGACATTACTTACGTGTTTATGTTTTGGTTTAATGAAATCGATATTTAGGACATGAAATCCTTTGTTTTTCAGGCTGCAAAGATATGTTATTCAATTTTAAATTGAAATGCTTTTTGCTCCTTTTTTTCAAAAGAAAAAAGACGCTCTTTCAAGCGTCTTTTTTAAT
>JABDKZ010000282.1 GCA_013001935.1 Maribacter sp. | reverse complement strand
TTGATCCTTAAAAGCTATGTACTGAAAATTGATTCCTGTTTTTAAGAGTGGTTTTCGTAAAAGGTTATAATATAAGGAAGTAAACAAAAGATTACGTGTGTTTGCATCTGATTGCAGGGTATGTGTAATTTGGGTGTACCATCCTAAATTAAGGTTCGTGCCCAGGTTGTAATCCAGACTGTAATGATTAAGGACAATTTCACGTTCAATCAAGTCCGCATTAAAATTTTGCACTTCACGTAGGTAACCAAGGTTTAAATTTTGGAGTTTAAAAGGCTGCATTTGTAATTTTAAGTTGAGCACCGGTTGTGTATAGGTCCCAGTCATAAATCTGGAGTTATTAAACCCCAATACAGTCTTTACATTTGTCTTTGGGAATAGTTTATACTCCAAACCTGTTAAGAACACATGGGACTTCGCTTTGTTTAAGGTAATTGTATTTTCAGTTGATCTATAGAGATACGAGACTGTTGTTCGAAATTTTGTAGAAAAAGAAACATCTACCCTGGTATTGGTATAAAATGCAATATTATTGCCATTGTCAAAAGTGAAGGCTGCGTGTTCTTCAATACTCGGGGTGTACATTGTATTCAATTTATCTATAAACCCCACGGCATCCTTTTGGTTTTCATAGATCCCCAACGTTTTGAATGCTGCTTTATAGGCATCATCAATATGGTCAGCTGCAAATAGTGCATTGGCCTTCCCTAGATTGCCATCAAATGAGGTGCTGTCCTGTATTAAGAGCGCATCATAGCTATTGATACTCATTTTTGTATTAGCGGTATATAGCCCTAATGTTGCTTTTAGGGAAAGAACCCAATCGCGATTAGGGTTTGTTTTGTTCAAGCTATCAATTTTACGTTTGGCAGTCTTAAACTTTCGGTTCCAGATTAAGGCTTGAACGTAGCGATCATAAGTGCGTTCGGCTAGTTCATTTTCCTTAAACTTGGACACTTTTGATATTGCTTCTCTCGCAATGTGAAGAGCTTCTTTGTCATTTTCTCCTATATGCTCCGCTAAAGCTAATCCATTTAAGGCGATTATTGAATCTTTAGGACTTGTTGCATATCGCAAATACGTTGCTTTTGCTAGATCCACTTCTTTGGTAATCAAGTACACATTGGCCAAATTCAGTAGTGCATCCTTATCTTCGGGATAATCAATGAATATTTCTTTCAATAATTGCTTTCCTTGATCGTACAACTGTTGATTAACAAATTGGTTGGCATAACCCAATTTTATGTATTTTTTCGAAATTGTGGCACTTTCATCCCCTGGCTGAATCTCCAAAGCCTTATTTACCCATTTTAATGCAGCTTTATATTCTTTAAGATTACTCAAGGTATTGGCATATCCTAGAACTGCTCCAAAATTATTTGGATAATTGGCAACTAGACCGGCATATAAGGGTTTGGCCTTGCTATACTGTTGGTCCCATAAAAACGATTCGTTATAATTGATTTGTATTTCAAAGTCGTTTGGAAAGGATTCAAGTAAAGTAGCGAATAATGCCATGGCTTTTTTGGGTTCACCACTTAAACCAATGGCTCTGCCATAACAAATTTTGGCAGTCATATTGTCTGGGTCCGATTTTAAATAAGTTTCAAAAAATAGCTCGGCGTCATCAAACTGTCCTTTTTCTAAAAGCTGAAATCCTGACTCCATGGAGTTTTGGGCAACAACCGAAATAACATTTAAGACAAAAAATAGGATCAGGTTAAAATTACATTTATACTTCATAGGTTAAGTGGTATTAATACTAGAATCACATGACTCATACGGCACGTTATTTTAGTATGATTTTGGTTTTATAAAGGTAATACAGCCCTTCCCAAACTGGAAGTGCGATTTTGACCATTCGCCTACAGCAACGTGTCATTGAACCACAGCGGCATCTTACAAAGTGTCGATCTGAAGATATTTGTCCTAATAAATCAAACAAAATTCCTAACAATGAACACATTAAGAATAACCTTAAAGAAAGTTTCTCCAGAACAATTGTTTATGGGCAGCGTACTTCTCGTAAATGGAGGTAACTATGTATATAATTTGATTTTGGGTCGATTGTTAGGACCTGAATCTTTTGCCGATGCAGCACTTCTGGTAACCTTGTTACTGGTATTGTCATTTTTGGGAATGACATTTCAATTGGCAACAGCTAAGTTTGCCGTTATTTTTTCGGGAAGTGAATGGATAAACTTTAGGAACCTTATATATAGATATGCGATTATTTTTGGAATGATTACGGGAGCCTTGGTAATTTTATTTTCAAAAGAAATACAGTTGTTTTTTAATACCCAAACGCCTTATATGTTTGTAATTTTTGGATTTGGAATTCCCCTGTACTTTTTAATGAGTGTGAATCGTGGATCATATCAAGGAAACGTAGAGTTCAAAAACCTGTCTATTACGTATCAAACCGAAATGTGGAGTCGATTAATAATCACTTTGGCATTGCTGATGTTTATTCCGATGGAGGCGCCTATCATTGTTGCGCTCGGAATAGCCCTTTCATTCTTGTTTGGTTTAGTGCCTTCTAATTTTAAGGGATTGTCATTTTCAAAACCCATAATACTCCAGGCGCAAAGCTCCAAACGTGTTTCTCAATTTATCATTTTGACTGCTTGTTATGAATTTACGCAGATTATCATCAACAATAGTGATGTACTCTTGGTCAAGCACTATTTTAATGAGATGGATGCTGGATTATATGCTTCTTTAGCCCTTATTGGGCGGGTGGTCTATTTTGTGGCATGGATGTTCGTTATGTTATTGCTGCCCACGGTTGTTCAAAAACAAAAAGATGGCGAACCCACAGCGCCAATTTTGTTTAAATATGTTGGTTATGTTGGCATATTATCGATTTCTATAATTGCAGTTTGTTATTTATTTCCAGAATTGATCATTACCTTAATGTTCGGAAATGCTTATGTTTCTATGGCGGGGCTTTTATGGCAATATGCATTAGCGACTTCCCTTTTTGCTATCTCTAATATTTTTGCGTATTACTTTTTGTCCCTGGATCATTATATACCTGTAATACTTTCTGGTATGTTGGGGTTGTCGCAGATTTTTTTAATCGTTTTGTTCCATGATGAATTAATTAGTGTCGTGCACATGCAAATAATTGCAATGGCGATTTTATTAGTGGTACAACTTCTATATTTTATAAAAAAGAAGAACAGGCTATAAACCTGCTATAAGTTTCGAATGGCTTGAACCGGAAACCACCCCTTGTTTCCGGTTTTTTTATTTTATTAATGAGTTAATTGGCACAAATGGTAGCAACACCTTAGAGTCAATTGCGAAGAGATGTTATTTTTTTACCTCATTGGGAAGGATAATTAACCGACAGGTCATAAACCCGATCGGCATAATATTTTATCACAATTTCTTTATCGAAACTGTTCTTCCATTCGTCTATAGCTACTTTCCATCCATCTGAAAACAGCCCATTTTATAAGCCTTAAGAAGGATATTTGTATCAGAATTAACCCTTATACAAATTTAAACTTAACCTTATGAAATTAGCAATTGTAACGGCATATCCGCCGAGTAAAGTAACCTTGACAGAATACGGATACCACTTAGTCAAACATTTTAGACTGCAAGAAGAAGTAAGCGAAATTATTTTAATTACCGATAAGACCAAAGGTGAAAAGGACCTGTCCTTTAAAGGTGACGGATGTAAAATCACGGTGAGGGAATGTTGGAGTTTTAACAGCTACAAAAATCTGTTTGCAATTACCAACGTAATTTCTGATACCAAACCAGACGCCATATTGTTCAACCTTCAATTTTTGAAATTTGGGGATAAGAAAGTGCCTGCGGCCTTGGGTCTTTTGTTGCCATTGATCTGTAAGTTAAAAGGAATACCCACTATTTCGTTACTACATAATATTTTAGAACAAGTAGACTTGGAAAATGCAGGTATTACTAAAAACAAATGGCTTCAGAAAGCATATAATTTTATTGGAAGTACTTTGACCCGTGCTGTCTTGACTTCTGATATTGTTGCGGTGACCATTAGTAAATATGTAGGGATCTTAGAGGAAAAATATAAAGCAAGGAATGTAGCTTTGATACCGCACGGTTCTTTTGAAACGCCACCGGAACCTAGTTATTCATTGCCAAAAGGCCCCAAGCAGGTCATGGCTTTCGGAAAATTTGGGACTTATAAAAAAGTTGAAATATTGATAGAAGCTGTTGAACTGATACGCCAACGTACCCAAGAGGATATTGAAATTGTTATAGCAGGTACTGATAGTCCGAACACCCCTGGTTATTTGAATGCCATGAAGGCGAAATATAGTCATGTTTCCCATTTAAGGTTTACTGGCTATGTTGCAGAAGAAGATGTTCCTGTTATCTTTAACGAAAGTGCTGTGGTAGTTTTTCCATATACATCAACAACGGGAAGCTCAGGGGTCTTACACCAGGCTGGGAGTTATGGCAAAGCAGTCGCACTTCCAGATTTAGGCGATTTAAGTGTTCTTGTTCGTGAAGAAGGATACAAAGGTGAATTCTTTAATCCCGATAGCACCGAATCCTTGGCTGCAGCCATACAACATATATTGGTAGATGAATCTTATAGAATTCATTTGGGGCAGATCAATTATATGGCTGCTTGTTCTTTGCCAATGAGTACAATTACCAAAATGTATATAGATTATTTTGAAGCCATACATTTTGCAAAGTCAGGCGGTTTCGCACTGAATCTGCTTAAAAAACTAGAGCCTATCGAAAGTGAAGTTTAGACCTTATTAAATGTTAGGTTAGGTGGAAAAGGGGAGCAGTCTGGTTAACTGTTCCTCTTTTAGATATTAAATCAATCTCACTTTTTTAAAACTAAATACTCGTAAGAGGCTTTTTTCTTTCCTTGTTTATCAATGAAACCAAAATACTTCTGCCGTTGTTTACGCCAAGGTAATCGTCCAACCACTGAAGATGGAATTTTATCAAAATCATGCATTGTCCAAAAAAGATAAGGCAGGTTCTCTTTCTTTATAAAAATCTGCATCTTTCTAAAATACTCCGACTGACCTTCTTCAGAACCTTTAAATAGATTCCATATGCCGCTATACGATGAATAACCATATTCTTGTAGTACTATTGTTTTATTAGGTATGGCTTGTCTTAACATTTTATAGGCTTCATCAAAATCAGAAACATCCCTATAATAATGAAAGGAAACGAAATCTACATCATCATTTAAATTTAGGGCAGCCTCGGGACTTGACCAGCCAATGGTTATGGGATGCTTGTTATCAAATTGTCTAATATAGGTAGCCATTTGCTGTAGCCAAGCAAGTACCCTTTCCTTTCCCCGGGAGTCAAAGTCCAGATCGGGTTCATTTTTAATATCCCATGCCAAGATACCCGCATGATCTTTAAAAGTAGAAACAATCTGTTCTGCATGCCTGTGGGTCAGTGTCCAATCTTGGATGGTGTAATCACCATAAAAATCGAAAAGAGTTACAACTACTTTAAGTCCATGGTCAACTGCAAGGTTTAAAGTGGAACCTAGTTTAGCGAGTTTTTCTAGATCAACATTTGCCTTTCCGAAGTCCTTATAGGGAACAAAAATCCGAACGGTATTGAGTCCCATGTCATGAATCGTTTTAAAGTCATGAGCTATAACATCTTCTTGATAACTTGCACCGAACATATCCCATGGACTATCTTTTGGATAATAATTGATTCCCTTACCATTTGCTATATCAAGAATTAATTCAGGTGACGGAGTCACTTCTT
>JABDKZ010000281.1 GCA_013001935.1 Maribacter sp. | reverse complement strand
TACTGCCTTTGCTCCATTCTTCCTGATTCCAAGTGTAATAGGTCAGACGACTCTCAGGGTACAATTCCACCGAGGAAATTTCATTTTTTAAATTCATAGCACTTAGCGTCAGTGTTTCCCCCGGTGTGACATATATGCGATGTCCCTTTTTGTCGGGGTCGGCATATAAAATCGCACGCCAGTCTCCTATGTATAGGCATTCCGCAGATTCATAATATTGAAAGCGAGTGAGACCTGTATCTGAGGTCCCATGGTAGCTGCCCTCGTCTGATGGCTTAATTGTGTCATGATAGCGATAAGTGATTTTGTTCGATCTTTGAAGCTTCACTCCATACTGGTCTTGAAGTCTAATGCTTTGATAATTGTTTGAATTTGAAAAACCATGTTCTGGCTGCAATTTTTCGCCATTTCCCAAATAAAAACACTGGTCCCAACAGACCTTGCACTGCCAGTCGTCATCTTCGGTTAATGTGGTTAATGTGACTGAGGTGGCAAATACCGAAAAGCACATTAAAAGTATTGCTAAAAAAGGCACTCTTAAATGATAAATAAACATATAAATAATCGCTATTGTCCTGTTAAGCATAGCCAATCTCTAATCCCAACTGAGGAGAGGTTTTATCGTTCTCACTTCTTTACCTAGATGGATGAGGTAAGTCTTTAATTGTTCTTTTATAGTGATCAGGTTTAGATCGTGAGTTAGCACAATCTACTTGCAAAATCTTTGATCACAAGCGTAAACATGACTTATGCTGGGATATTCTTTACTTCCTATACTTACACATCCGATTAATTGCAAAAATACTTTATGAGAAGACATCTTAGCAGCGAGAAGAGTGGCATAGGCCATTTTTCCAAATTTGGAAGTAATGTCTAGGTGATAAAATTTCTGGCTATCATAGCAACCTTCTATATTATCTTTCATTTTGGCCAGCTTAACTCTGGCAAAATTATTTCCAATGCTCAGACCTTCAACGGTTGTCACATCCGAGTAGCCCTCTGACAGACAATAGTTAGATAAAAAAACGCTAGATAAAAAAACAGTTATGGAGATTAAATTTTTCACAATATTTTCCTCAGTGTTAACAGTATGTTTGGGGCGGCGGACAGCAGTACGGATGGTATTCACCACCATTCGTTTAAGACGATTTTTGCAACTAAATACGCCGATTGTATAAGGCTTTTAATTTGCCACAACCCTTAAAAGATGGATAGTTAATGTATAGGTAAAATAACCAGTGCATTTATGCTCAGGTCAGTTAACAGCGATAAATAGGGTACAAAAAAGGTAGGGGAACCGTTTGAAAAAGCTACAGCTTCTGCAGGTAGTTCGTCAGATTAACCTCGACATTGGTGATCCCGAGTTTCTTGCGAATATTTCTGCGGTGTATTTCTACGGTTCCAATAGCAATATTCAAGGTTAGTGCGATAGCCTTGGTCGCTAAACCCTGGCGAGCCATATTCGCAATCTCGACTTCGCGCGGCGATAAGCCAAAATCTCTTTCGATCAAGTTTCGGCCAAATCTAGAATTTAAATCCCGCAAGCTATTTTCTAAAACCGTTAAATATGCCTGATCAACTTGGCTAGATTTTCTCTTTAATTTTCTTAGGATGGGTAATATGATTTCGCTTATATTTAAGGTGTGATTTAAGGCGTTGTCTTGCTTAACCTTTTGTTTTTCCCATTGAATCTGTTGCAGCATTTCATGTAAGGCATTATTTTTATTTTCCAAGGCCGCTGCTTGTTCTTCCAGCATAATCGCTTGTTGCCGCCGCTGTTTTTCCGATTCGGCCAGCATTTGGTAGGCTTTTTCCCGCTCTGTCACATCGTGTTGAATGGCCAGGAAATGGCTGATTTGACTATTTTCCGTAACGATAGGTTTTATATGCCATTCATTGACAAAAGTACTGCCATCCTTGCGATAATTTACCGCTTTACCACAAAACACTTCTTTACGGGATAACTTATGACGAAGTTCGTCCATTACTTTGCGATCCGTTTCAAGGCCTTGTAAAAATCGCGGGTTTCTGCCGATTGTCTCTGCAAGGCTATAACCTGTCATCCGGGTAAAGGCGGGATTGACATAAACAATAGTGGGACCGGGTTCGTTTAATTCAGTGGTGGTGATCATGATGGAATCTTTAGCGGCTTCAATCGTAGCGACAAGTAATTCCAGGCTGATTTGAATTTGACCGGGGGTCTCGGAGGAGGTGGATGCCTTTTTCATAAGTGCATCCCTTAAATTCACGAATGAGTTATATTTATTTTTAGCTGCTGGTAATCACATACACTATTTTGAGGCGACAGAGAGAGATCTGCTGCTCCGCAAAACGGTCGTTTAACGACACGCTTTTAACTGTCACCATCTTACCCCTTAAAGGTAACAGCTTGCAATCCATAAAAAGGGTCGCGAAAGGGTAGGTGACAAATAAAAATTATTCTCATTTGATTGTCTCGCAACAGGGGACAGCAACTGTCTTTGAAAAATAGTTTTAAATCGTCAATCAGAGGATAGGTCACAGCATCTCCAGTCCTAAGCGGCTGACAATGAAAAAGAGATGGGTTATAGTTAAGGTTCTGTGAGAACCTCGGAGAACCTTTATGTCTTTAAAAGCGACTTCTGTCAGATTGGATGACGATACACTAGCCCGTGTTGGCCAAATGGCTGAAGCAATGGATAGACCCCGCGCATGGCTAATGGCCGAAGCGATTAAACAATATGTTGCTCGTGAAGAGTGGTTTATCCGCGAAGTGGAAAAAGGAGTGAAGGCGGCAGATGAGGGTCGCTTAATTGATCACTCAGAGGTTAAAGCGAAATGGGAGGCCAAACGTGCAGCTCAAATGGACTGACGTTGCCGATATTGACCTTGATAAAATCGAAGCCCACATCACCAAGGAAAATAGCCCTGTTGTTGCGATGGATGTGGTGATGAATATTATCGATAGCGTTTACTTAATCTTACCTGATCATCCGAGAGCTGGGCGTCAGGGAAGGCTGAAAAATACACGAGAGCTGGTGATTGATGGTGTGCCATTTATCGTGATCTACCGAGAACATATTGGCGCAAACTGTATTGAGATATTGCGTGTCCTCCATGATGCACAGCAGTGGCCGATTAACAATTAACTAACAAAACAACAATAGTGTCCCCAGTCCGCTGCATAAATTAGTTGACGAAGCTTTTGGTATTGCGTCGCAGTGTTATATAATGCGCATATGCCTAAAATTGACCGAATTAAAACGGAAATTGCTTTCCATGAAAAAATGTTTTTTGGTGCATTAGCGGCTATGCTTGCTTTGATAGGTTGGATGGCTTCAAATTATCAAACATCAACATCATGGCTGTTATTAGTGGCTTTAGCGGGCTTTTTGGGTGTATGTATATTTGGTATTGATCAATATCGGCGTATTAAACGATTACTGGTAGAGTTAGAACATGTTGAATAGCATAATTATGGCTATAGCGGGCATCGTATTTGTAGCTTTTTGGGTTTATCTTGCGTGGGACTCGCACTCTGATTTGAAAAATAAAGGGGGCGGTGACAAATAAAAATCGTTCTCATTTGATTGACGATTTAAAACTATTTTTCAAAGACAGTTACTGTCCCCAGTCCGAACTATTTTCTGTGAAACAAACGCCCTTCTTCTGGCACAGGATCATAGGGAAGCTTACGCAAGCGGCTCTGATCAATGCTCTCCTCTAAAAGGTGGTTGAGAAGTTCTGTAAACAGCAGACTTTGTTCAGCTTTCTCCCAAAGAAAAAACGCGAAGGAACCTGGAATTGGATTGATTTCATTCAGCCAAATTTCACCCGTTTTCTGATTGGAGAGAAAGTCGATTCGGGGAACACCAGTGCCACCGACTACTTTGAAGGCTGATTTGGCCCATTTTTGTATAGCCTCTGCGTCTTTTTTAGCCAAGTCAGGAT
>JABDKZ010000272.1 GCA_013001935.1 Maribacter sp. | reverse complement strand
TTTTAGGGTCCTCAACGGGAAATATGTTGGTTGATAACGAGGAGGTTATAGAAAAGATCTTTAGGAATACAGAAATGGTTATTTCAGCCCATTGTGAAGATGAAACGACTATAAAGAAGAACTTGGCCAATTACATAGAACAGTATGGTGATGATATTCCCGTCAAGTATCACCCATTGATACGAAGTGCCGAAGCTTGTTATCTTTCTTCGTCGAAGGCCATTGCGTTAGCAAAGAAAACCGGAGCGAGGTTTCATGTTTTCCATTTGTCTACAGGTATTGAAACAGATTTGTTCCGAAATGATATTCCATTAGAACAAAAGAAAATAACCGCTGAGGTTTGTATTCACCATCTGTGGTTTTCTGATAAGGATTACGATTCAAAGGGTACATTGATAAAGTGGAATCCTGCTGTAAAAACAGCCGAAGATAGAAGCAAACTCTGGGATGCCTTACTCGATGATCGCATTGATGTCATAGCAACTGATCATGCCCCCCATACCTTGGAAGAAAAGGATAATATGTATACCCAAGCCCCATCGGGAGGGCCATTGGTACAACATGCGCTGCCGGCTATGCTAGAAAAATACCATCAGGGTGTTATATCATTGGAAAAAATCGTCGAAAAAATGTGCCATAACCCTGCTAAACTATTCCAGATAAATAATAGGGGCTTTGTAAAGGAAGGTTTTTTTGCGGATTTGGCGGTTGTAAACCTTAACGATTCCTGGAAGGTTTCGAAAGAGAATATAGCCTATAAATGTGGATGGTCGCCTTTTGAAGAATATACTTTTAAATCAAAAGTATCGCATACGTTCTTAAATGGACATCTTGCCTATGAAAAGGGTAGGTTTTCGACCCAAAGAAATGCGAAGCGGTTAACTTTCAACAGATAGCGATGAAGAATCTATGGGTAATATTATTGGCAATACTGTTATTTTCCTGTGGGGAGAAACTACTTGATAAACCAGAAGATTTAATTCCAAAAGATAAAATGATAAATATCCTTAGGGATATTACGATTTTGAATTCCGCTAGAAGTATAAGTGTCACCGTTTTCCATGATCAAAAGATTGATCCAACCACCTTCGTTTTGTCTAAATATGAAGTAGATAGCTTGCAATTTGTCATAAGTGACAGGTATTATGCTTCTTTACCCAACGAATATGAAGCAATGTATGTAGAAGTTGAAAAACAGCTAGAACAGAAGGAAGAACATGTGTCTGAAGCTAAAAAAATAAAGGACAGCTTGGATTTAGAAAGAAAATTAAAGCAAAGTAAAAAAATGAAGGATAAACTAAAGAGACCTATGGATTCTCTTCCATGAATTTTGCACAACTGAGGGCAATTACCTCGTCTAAGGTTTCGAAATTAAAATGTAAGGTGTCAATGATACGCTGATTATCATAAACTTCGATTGACATAAAGGAATTAATAGTTTTTTTTGTGATTTTCCTTCCGCTTCCAGTGAAAATATTTTTAAGAAAGTCAAGAACACGAGCCAGTTCCAAGTGCCATTCTTTTAGTTCTTTGCGTGGGGCTTTCTTACCTAATTCGGATGATAATCTGGTCAATATATTTTTATAGGTCAAATTTTCTGCAACCGCGATAAAACGTTTATTGGTTATTTTGGAATTCATTAATGAAGTCATCATCTTTATTACATCTGCCACTGATATGAATCCGGTACCTCCTGGCGGACAATAGCTATATTCTTTATTCGCTGTTGTAAAAAGCTTTCCACTGCCACTATCCCAAAAACCTGGCCCAATAATAATGCCAGGATTTACAATTACAACGGGCAAACCTTCTTGGGATCCTCGCCAAACTTCCATTTCAGCCCTATGCTTCGTAAGGCCATATACGTTGGCTTCTTGTCCTGTCCAATCATTTTCCTCTGTTGCCTTGAGCCCTTGGGTGCTTTTACCAATGGCCCCAATGGTACTCACATAGCAAAGTTTCTTTATCTTTTTGTCTAGGCATAGGTTGACGATATTCGCCGTGCCTATGGCGTTTATTTTTTTCAGTTTTCTATAGTTGTTCGGGTCAAATGATATCAATGCGGCAGCATGATAAACATATGTTATATCTTCAAAAGCGATTTCCAGGGCGGGAATATCGTTGATGTCGGCGCAATGCCATTCAATTTTATTGAAAAGATCTTTGGCATTTTGTGTATAATAAGAAAATACCTTTTCTACCCTTTTTAGATTACTTCCTTCCCTGTAAATTGCCCTAACCGGAGTTTCGTTCTGAACTAAATACAACAAAAGATGTGCACCAACCAAGCCCGTACCACCTGTAACCAAAACCATGACCCAAATTTAGGTATTTGGGCGATAATAAAACCAATTTCATATAGGTAAAGCATTGTATTTCCTTTTATATTTGCAGTTATCATCAAATTATACTCAGAATGCGCACAAATTTCGTTGAAGAATTAAAATGGAGAGGGATGTTACATGATGCAATGCCGGGTACCGAAGAGCATTTAATGACCAAAATGCAGTCTGCTTATGTTGGTATTGATCCAACTGCCGATTCACTTCATATTGGCCATTTGGTCGGCGTAATGATGTTACGCCATTTTCAATTGGCAGGGCATAAACCCTATGCTTTATTGGGTGGTGCTACAGGAATGATCGGAGATCCTTCAGGTAAATCCGAAGAACGAAATTTATTGGATGAAGCAACACTGCGTTTAAATCAAGCAGCTCTAAAAGCCCAGTTAAGTAGATTCTTGGATTTTGATAGTAATGAGGACAATGCAGCGATATTGGTTAATAATTATGATTGGATGAAGAACTTCTCGTTTTTGGACTTTGTCAGGGATGTTGGGAAGCATATAACCGTTAATTATATGATGGCCAAGGATTCTGTAAAAAAGCGACTGTCTGCAGAAGCCAAGGAAGGGATGTCTTTTACAGAATTCACCTATCAATTAGTACAGGGTTACGATTTTCTTCACCTATACCAAAATAATAACTGCACGCTACAAATGGGTGGTAGTGATCAATGGGGCAATATTACCACAGGTACTGAACTTATTCGAAGAATCGGTGGGGGCAAGGGTTACGCATTAACCTGTCCCTTGATAACCAAAGCCGATGGCACTAAGTTCGGAAAAACGGAGGGGGGCAATGTTTGGTTAGATCCACATAGAACCTCACCTTATAAATTTTATCAGTACTGGTTGAACACTTCAGATACCGATGCTGAGAAATATATAAAAATATTCACTTTCTTGACCAAGGACAATATTGCGACTTTGATTCATGAACATAAGCAAGCGCCGCACTTAAGGGTTTTACAAAAGCGATTGGCCGATGAAATTACTGTGATGGTTCATTCACAGGAAGATTTGGACAATGCAAAAAAAGCAAGTACTATTCTATTCGGAAAATCTACCTCAGAAGATTTGAAAACACTGGACGAAAATACATTTCTTGATATTTTCGATGGGGTTCCACAAGCTAGAATAGCAATTTCTGATTTGGATGTCGGCGTAGATATGATAGGAGCCTTGGCCGCCAAAACCGGCTTTTTAGCTTCTAATGGCGAGGCACGTAGGGAATTGAAACAAAATTCTATTTCGGTAAATAAAGAGAAGGTCAAAGAAGATTACATCATTACTTCCAAGGATTTGATAAATGAGAAGTACGTTTTACTTCAACGCGGCAAGAAAAATTATTTTGTACTCGTCTTGGAATAATCCAGTTCAAATATTCAAAAAATCATAAGACCATAAGGTTACAACCACGAATATCGGAATTGTCGAAACGACCTAGGATTTCAAAACTTCCATCCTTATAGCTTTTTCCTAAATCTTGAGTAGCGATAAAGGAACAGGAATTAATGTTGGCTAGGTCAATTACGTTTATTCCGCCGGTTTTTCCATATTCCTGCAAGCTTAATGGGTCTTCAGTATCTCGAATTAATACTTTCATCCAAGGTGGATTTTTAAAGATTCCGTTTCCTTGGGAATATGCTTGGGAAAGCAATTCTGTCATCCCGTATTCAGAATGTATCGATTGTGTGCCAAAACCTTTTTTAAGAATAGCATGCAATTCTTCACGTATCAATTCTTTTCGGCGGCCTTTCATTCCCCCAGTTTCCATCAGAATGGTGTTTTTTAAATTCAGCTGGTATTTTTCAGCCAAATCCAACAACGCAAAAGAAACGCCAATAAGCAATACCTTCATTCCTTGGGAATCAAGTTTAATTAACTTTTGGATAAGCACATCCATTTCATCCAAATAAAAACCGCTATCCCCATGATTAGTTTTGTGTATCAAATCATTAACCATATATATTAAAGATGAACCACCTCGCTCTAAATACGATGGCAAAAGTGCCATAAGGCAATACGATGAAATATCACCATAAAAAGTTTCGAAACTTTTTAAATAACTCTGTTCGTAGAGTGCTAAATTGGTTACATAATGCTTGCTGGTCGTTTGCCCAGACGTACCACTACTTGAGAAAATAACTTGTTCCTTATTTTTTGAAGTAACTATTTTCTTCGATTTAAAAAAGGTAATGGGTAAAAAGGGGATTTCTTTGATTGTAGTAGTGTTGTTCTTGGTTCTCCCCAGATGTTCGCAAAAAAGGCTATATACCGCATTCTTTTCAATCTGAAATCTGAAGACATCCAGGGCCAAGGATTCAAACTCCTGTGCGCTTGATATTTCAAATATTTTAGAGGTGTCGATCATTAGCTTCGCGAATACAAAGGTAATAATAAGACAAAATGAGCGGATTTAGGGTATTGTTTATTTTACAACGAGT
>JABDKZ010000260.1 GCA_013001935.1 Maribacter sp. | reverse complement strand
GTACCATTGGTTTAATAAGATCTATATATTAAATATAGTATTTTAGAATATAAACACAGGAGTTCGAATGCAGGAAAAATTGATCTTTGTTTATAATGCGGATTCTGGGTTAGGTAACATACTAATTGATGGCGCGCACAAAATATTCAGTCCCAGTACCTATGAATGCAAGCTATGCGAAATCACCTATGGCGCTTTTACCGAAAACAGGATTTGGAAAAAATTCAGGGAGGCTTCCTCGATGACAATGGAGTTTTTATACAAGGACGAATTTAAAAACCTGTATGCTTCTAAATTTGGGTATAAGTTCGATTTTCCTATTGTTTTGGTTGGCGCTGATACTACTTTCGATGTTTTTGTTTCCACAGATGAACTAAATGCCGTGGAAAATGTAGAGGAATTGATCAATTTGATCAAATCAAGGATATGAACCAGCTATTTCTTTTCGTTGAAGAAACCTTGGTTGATATCATCAATGTATTGCAACAGTTCATCCCTGCCTATATTTTTGGAAGAGGAGGTGATAAAATAATTGGGAGCCTCTTCCCAAGCCCCTCTTAGTAACTCGTTTATATAAAAACCCACATTTTTTTCAATGGTTTTGGGCTTCAATTTATCTGCTTTTGTAAATACAATACTGAAAGGAATCATATTTTCACCCAAGTATTCCATAAATTCCATATCAATCTTTTGGGGTTCATGACGAATATCCACCAAAACAAATGCACTTACCAATTGTTTGCGCTTAACAAAATAATCGGTAATATATTTTTGAAAGGTGTTCTTGTCCTTTTTGGAAACACGAGCATACCCATATCCGGGTAAATCTACTAAAAACCAATTTCCATTGATTTTAAAATGGTTAATCAATTGTGTCTTTCCGGGTCTTCCTGATGTTTTGGCGAGGCTTTTGCGTAAAGTCAGCATGTTGATCAATGATGACTTGCCTACATTAGACCGTCCGATAAATGCGTATTCGGGGATGGGCTCATTAGGGCATTTAGCAACATCAGAATTGCTCATTACAAAGTCTGCCGACTTTATTTTCATTGGAAAACGGGTTTAGAAATTTCGCTGCTCCAACCAGGCGTCGAGAACTTCATTGAATTCATTGGGATGTTCCATCATAGGAGCATGACCGCATTTATGAATCCAGAATAATTCTGAATCTGGTAGTAATTCATGAAACTCCTTGGCTACATTCGGAGGGGTAACCGAATCATTTTCTCCCCAGATAATACAGGTTGGTGTATTCATTTTAGGTAGATCCTTAGACATATTATGCCGTATGGCACTTTTCGCAATTGATAAGGTCTTAACTAGTTTTACCCTATCGTTCACGGTGGCGAAAACCTCATCTACAATTTCTTTGGTCGCAACGGCAGGATCGTAAAATACATCCTGGGCTTTTTTCTTGATGAACTCATAATCGCCCCGTTTGGGATACCCGTCACCCATGGCACTTTCATAAAGTCCCGAACTTCCCGTGATAACCAAGGCCTTTACCATTTCAGGATACAATTTGGTATGCAATAAGCCAATATGCCCTCCTAATGAATTTCCTAAAAGAATCACATCTTTTAGTCCTTTGAATTCTATGAATTTCTCTAAATATATGGCGAAGTTCTTTACATTGGTCTTTAACAAAGGCATGGTGTATATTGGTAACTCAGGAATCAAGACTTTGTATCCTTTTTGAGGGAAATATTCAGATACCCCCTTAAAGTTACTCAACCCACCCATAAGACCATGCAATATAATAATAGGAGTGCCTTCTCCCTTTTCTATATAACGATACTTACCCTCTTTAATAATCTTTTCTTCCATTGAGAATGCTTCTGGTCCCAGTTGGCAAATATAGGCAATTCCTTAAAATTCACTTCTATGCCATTTACCGAGAAAAACACGACCATAAATAAGCGAATAAACGGCACAATTGCTACTAAAACCGCTCTCTTTTCTTAAATCCTTGGAAGTTCTTGAAGTAGTAAAATGGAGGAATTTAGCAATAAAGTGGTAAATTGTGGTAAATTGTGGTAATAAATTATTTATATTTGAGTTCTTAAATAAAACCAAACGTTAAGCAGTGATAAGCTTTATAGGTACATACGATTGCAAGGCTGATGCCAAAGGTAGGGTAATGCTTCCAGTTGCCTTAAAAAATCAGATGTCACCTATGCTTAACCAGGGTTTTGTACTAAAACGGTCGGTTTTTCAGCCTTGTTTAGAACTATATCCCATGGCAGAATGGAATTTGCTCATGGAAAAGATGAACAAGAAAAATCGATTCAAAAAAAAGAACAACGATTTTATTCGAAGGTTTTCAGCGGGTGTCAAGGTTATAGAGATTGATGCTACCGGGAGGTTGTTGATTCCTAAAAACCTCATTTCAATCGCGAACATAACCAAAGAAGTAGTATTGAGTTCGGCAATAAACATTGTCGAAATATGGGATAAGGCCAGTTATGAAAGAGTGATTGATGAAACCGCGGATGACTTTGCGAGTTTGGCCGAAGAGGTAATGGGAGATGACGGAGATGAAGTATCATAACCCTGTTCTTTTGAAGGAGTCAGTAGATGGACTCAATATTAAAGAAGATGGTATTTATGTAGATGTGACCTATGGTGGTGGCGGACATTCTAAAGAAATATTGAAGCGTCTGGGCCCAAAGGGCAAATTGTTCGCCTTTGATCAGGATGAAGATGCTTTACTGAATGCTTTAGACGATGAACGATTTACTCTGATTAATGAAAACTTTAGGTACATAAGCCAGTTTTTGAAGTTCTATGGCATTCGAAAAGTTGATGGTATCCTCGCGGATTTTGGAGTTTCATCCCATCAATTTGACAAGGCAGAACGTGGTTTTTCAACGCGTTTTGATGCAGATTTGGATATGCGCATGAGTAATAAAAACAGTGTTTCAGCATATGATGTGGTAAACACTTATAAATATGATGATTTGAGGAGCATTTTATTTCACTATGCCGATTTGCGAAACGCAAACGCCATTGCCAATAAAATCATTACAAGTAGAGTAGATACGCCGATCAAGACTTCGGCAGATTTAAAGGAAGTATTAAAGAAGTTTTTGCCTAAACATAAGGAACATAAAATACTAGCACAGATTTATCAGGCTATTCGTATAGAGGTGAATCAAGAGATTCAGGTTATAAAGGAGTTGTTGGAACAAGTCCCTGAATTGTTGAACACTGGGGGTAGGTTAAGCGTGATTAGTTATCATTCCTTGGAAGACCGATTGGTGAAGCGATTTATTAGAGCTGGATTGTTCGAAGGAGAAGCGGAGAAAGATTTTTATGGGAATGTAAATGTTCCCTTAAAAAAAGTGGGAGGCTTAATTGTCCCAACCAAAGCAGAGATTGCCTTGAATAATAGGGCGCGGAGTGCCAAATTAAGAATAGCGGAACGTATTAGTCAATAAAATGAGAAAAGGAATATTAGATGTACTCAGGGGGAAATTTTTAGTGAGTGGTGACGCTCCTAAAAACTGGTTGTTTATAATTTTTGTTTCCTTCTTGGCGACTGTAATGATAGGCAGTTCGCACAGTGCAGATAAAAAAGTGCATCAAATTGCGGCTCTAAATGAAGAGGTCAAGGAGTTGCGTAGCGAATTTGTTGATCTGCGTTCCGATGTACAACGATTAAAACTAGAATCGACCATTACGAAAACTGTCGCTGGGAAAGGCTTATATCCATCAGAGACACCACCAAAAAAAATAAAAGTTAAATCAATTAAAGAATAATGCCAATTACTCAAAAACGCATATTAACCAGATTATACTTCGTAGCGGGTTTTCTTTTCCTGTTTGCTGGTGCTGTGCTCTTTAAATTGGTAAGTATTCAAATGGTTCATGGCGACAAGTATCGGGATTTAGCCATGAAAAGAACTGAAAAAGTTTTCACGATCGCCCCTAATCGCGGTAATCTGTATTCAGATGATGGCAGCTTATTAGCCACTTCGGTTTCAAAATATACCATTCGATTTGATGCAGTAACTGTTAATGACGATGATTTCAAAGAGAATGTAAAACCACTTTCCAATGCATTGGCCAAATTAACAGGGAAGACATCTTCATACTATCAACAACTTCTACGTAAGGCACAAGCCAATAAGAATAGGTATACGCTCTTAGTCAGGAACCTGGACTATTCCGATTATATGGCGGTAAAGGATTTTCCACTTCTTAATAAAGGGCCCTATAAAGGTGGATTGATAGTAGAACAAAAAACCGTCAGAGAGCATCCTTTGGGAAAAATCGCGGAACGCAGTGTGGGTTACGAACGAAAAGATGAAAACGGATATTACACAAGAGTTGGTTTGGAAGGGGCCTTTGGTCAATATTTGAGAGGTGTGGAAGGAAAACGTTTAAAGCAAAAAATTGCTAAGGGCCAATGGAAACCAATTGGTATGGACAATATCATAGAACCCAAAGATGGTTATGATGTGATATCAACCATTGATATCAATATCCAGGACATTGCCCACCATGCCTTATTAAAGCAACTAGAACATTATAAAGCTGATCATGGTACCGTAATCGTGATGGAAACCAAAACAGGGGAAGTAAAAGCGATTTCTAATTTAGGCATGACCAAGGATGGTAAGTATTATGAACGTCTAAATTATGCCATTGGTGAATCGCACGAACCCGGATCTACCTTTAAGCTAATGAATATGGTGGCCACTTTGGAAGACAAGGTGATAGATACCAGTGCGGTAATAGATACAGGTAAGGGATTTTGGAAAATATACATTCACAGGGTAAGGGATTCCAAGCATGGGGGATATGGTCAAATCTCTTTTGCAAAAGCCTTTGAGGTTTCATCGAACACGGCCTTTGCGCAAGTTATTCACGAGGGCTATAAGGAAAATCCTGAAAAATACGTAAACCGTTTGCGGAGCATGCATTTGCATGAAGAATTAGGACTTCCGATAAAAGGTGAAGGTATACCGGTGCTGCGAAACCCTGGTGACAAGGGCTGGTCTGGGCTTTCATTGGCCCAAATGGCCTATGGCTACGAGGTTTCAATGACACCATTGCAAATACTCACTTTCTACAATGCCATTGCCAATGATGGGGAGATGGTAAAGCCTAGAATGATCAAAGAAGTAAAAGAATGGAACAGATCGGTTTTGAAGTTCGAAAAAGAACTTATTAATCCATCTATATGTTCAAAGGAAACGGCGGTCCAAGTGCAGCAATTATTAAAGAA
>JABDKZ010000258.1 GCA_013001935.1 Maribacter sp. | reverse complement strand
GCGTATTCAGGATGCTTTTCCAGAATTTTTTGAAACCAGATTTCGCACTGACTTCGGGTATTGGTAAAAAGCAATGTTGTTTTACTTTTATTGATGATAGGAATTACATCTTCCAACAAACGAAGCCCTAAATGTCCACGCCAAGGAAATGTTTCCATTTTGGAAGGAATAATACTTTTAACTGTAATTTTCTTTTTAAGATTCGCCTTGATCATCACCGCATTTTCCAAGGTCGAGGAAGATGGGCCCAGTAATACCTGTCTCGCCTGTTCCAGATTGCCAATGGTTGCCGAGATGCCCCAAATTCTCAAATTTTTTGCAATGGTTTTAAGCCTAGAAAGCCCTAGCTCGGTTTGCACCCCCCTTTTGGTTCCTAAGAGTTCATGCCATTCATCGACCACAATGGCCGAACAATTCTTGAAAGTTCGGTCATAACCTTTAGTGGCCAGTAGTAAGTGTAGGCTTTCAGGAGTGGTAATAAGCAAATCGGGCATATTCCTTTTTTGCTTTGCCCTTTCACTGGCACTGGTATCACCAGAGCGAATCCCAACCGTTAACCCTGTTCCTAAATCGCTGGCAACCCTTTCTGCCGATTGTTTTATTTCATGGGATAATGCACGCAGTGGCGTAATCCATATGGCTTTTAATCCCTTTTTATGCTCAGTTTTATAGTTAGGGTGGTTCTTAATGTAATCCAGGACAATCGGAAACCAAAGTGCATAGGTTTTTCCGCTTCCGGTAGGTGCGTTCAACAGGCCATGTTTGCCTTGTAAAAATGCTTTCCAAGTTTGTTTTTGAAATGCAAATGGTTTCCAATCTTGCTCGGCAAACCAGTTTTCCGCAATGTTATAAAGTTGCTCTTTTGTCATTGAATGGCACTATGTGCTTTCCTGAATTTGAACGATAAAATAATCAATCGGATACTAAAATATGACTTTTAAAAAAATTATATTTGCCTAATTAAAATATAGTACATATGCCTATTTTAGATTTATATAATCATAGTGAGAAACGCAGAAATTTGGCCCACTTTGCTTCAATGGCCACTTTGGCAGCGGTAGATGGTGAAATTAACGAAAGGGAGCTGAAAGTAATCGATAGATTTGCGAGAAAACTAGGTATTACGGAAGAGGATTATAAAGAAGTAATGAAAAAATCAAACAAATATCCTATAGATCCTTCCAATAGTAAGATACAACGATTGGAACGCTTGTTCGATCTTTTTAAAATAATTTTTGCCGACCATGACATCGATGAGGAAGAGATGGTTTTATTGAAGAAGTATGCTATTGGTTTAGGCTATTCAATAAAAAAGGCAGATGCCATTATAAAAAAATCGATTGCCATCTTTACAGGTAGGATAGACTTTGAGGATTATCTCTATTTGATAAAAAAATAAAGGGGAATATTTACGAAGAATAAATTATTCCTTTTACTTCCCATAATAGTGTTTATCCAGAAATTCCTGTAGTTTTTCTACCATATTTTTACTGCCACAGAAGAAAGGTACGCGTTGGTGTAACTCCGTAGGTTCAATATCGAGTATTCTATGTCGCCCCCCACTAGCCAAACCATTGGCTTGTTCGGCGATAAAAGCCATAGGATTACACTCATACAACAAACGTAATTTACCGTTTTCGTTAACGCTGCTCTTCGGGTACATATAAATACCGCCTTTGATCATATTTCTATGAAAATCAGAGACCAAGGAACCTATGTACCTAGAGGTATAGGGCCTATCACCTTCTTCTTCTTGGCAATACTTAATATAGTCTTTTACCCCTTGTAGAAAATGAACATAATTTCCTTCATTTACAGAGTATATTTTACCATTTTCTGGAAATTGCATATTGGGATGCGACAGGTAAAAAGTTCCTAAGGCCGGGTTTAAGGTAAATCCGTTTACGCCAAATCCGGTGGTATAAACTAACATGGTAGAAGTGCCATAAACAATATATCCTGCAGCGACCTGATTTTTTCCTGGTTGTAAAAAATCTTCAAGTTGTACGGGAGTCCCAACGGGCGTAATTCTTCTATAGATTGAAAAAATAGTTCCTACAGATACGTTAACATCAATATTTGAAGATCCATCCAATGGATCAATCAAAACCACATATTTATTCTGATGTTGCTCGTCACTACTATTTATGCTGATGAAATCATCTTCTTCTTCGGAGGCAATGCCACATACGATTTCGCGGTTCTTTAAGGTTTGAATAAATTTTTCATTGGCAAAGACATCCAATTTCTGTTGACGTTCACCTTGGATATTGGTTTCGCCTACACCACCTAGAATATCTACCAAACCAGCTTTGTTTACCTCATGATTAACTACTTTTGCCGCTAATCTAATGGCATTTATAAGTTTAGAAAGTTCCCCTGAGGAATATTGAAATGAAGACTGATTTTCAATTATGAATTCCCCAAGCGTTTTGTGCCTTTTGTCAATCATTTTACATGTGTTATTAGAGTACAAATATCGGTTAATTTGTGAAACTATAACGATTTCGTCAACAATTGATTTTTTAAATATATAACTTTGTGTTTTATTTGTAACAATTATGCAGTATACGATTCGTGATGCCACCGCCGAGGACATGCCTTCTGTGCTTGAACTTATCAAGGAACTTGCCAGCTTTGAAAAGGAGGCCAATGCTGTTGAGCTAACCATAGATGATTTGGTTCGCGATGGGTTTGGGGCAGACAAACTATTCCACTGTTTTGTTGCAGAGAACAATTCAACAATTGTTGGAATGGCCTTGATATATAATCGATATTCAACTTGGAAAGGACCAATCATCCATCTTGAGGATTTGGTAGTTTCAGAGACGATGAGAGGTACAGGTCTGGGTACAGTTCTATTGAACGAAGTTGTAAAGCATTGTGCCAAACAAGGTGTTAAACGCATTAGTTGGGAGGTATTGGATTGGAATGAACCGGCAATAGCATTTTATGAAAGAAAGGGAGCAAAGGTATTACGTGATTGGGATGTTGTTCATTTAGATGAAAAGGGAATACAGAATTATTTAAAAAACATATGAGAATATTCAAATTTGGGGGCGCATCGGTTAAGGATGCCGATGGGGCAAAGAATCTGGTGAAGGTTTTAAAAGAAGTTGGTCATGAAAATACCTTGTTGGTAGTTTCAGCAATGGGGAAAACCACCAATGCCATGGAAAAAGTCGTGAATGCCTATTTTGATGATAAGAATGCACTTAGTTCCGCTGTGCAAGAAGTTATTGAATACCACAATACGATCTTGATCGAATTATTTAAAAATAGGAAGCACCCTGTTTTTGATAAGGTTAAAACCTTATTTGATGAGGTTCAAGGTTTCCTGGTTTGGAATAAGTCACCCAATTATAGTTTTGTCTATGATCAAGTGGTTGGGTATGGTGAATTGGTGTCAACCACTATTCTAAGTGCCTATTTGAATGAGGTGGGAATAAAAACTTCTTGGCTAGATGTTCGAAATTTCATAAAAACTGACAATAGTTATCGTGATGCGGTAGTAAATTGGGAACAAACCCAACAAAGAATATCGAATGGCGTGGACAAAAACCAACTGTATATCACTCAGGGCTTTTTGGGTAGCGATGACAACAATTTCACCACTACTTTGGGTCGCGAAGGTTCGGATTATACGGCGGCAATTTTTGCTTATTGCCTTAATGCCAATTCCGTAACCATTTGGAAAGACGTTCCGGGCGTCTTGAACGCAGACCCGCGCTATTTTGAAGAGGCACAATTATTAAATAAAATATCGTATCGAGAAGCGATTGAGTTGGCCTTCTATGGGGCGTCTGTGATTCACCCTAAGACTTTGCAACCACTGCAAAGAAAAGAGATTCCGCTCATGGTAAAATCATTCATAAACCCCAAAGGCAAGGGAACAACAGTTGGCAAGGGAACAACATTAGAGCCAATAGTACCTTGCTTTATTATGAAAA
>JABDKZ010000251.1 GCA_013001935.1 Maribacter sp. | reverse complement strand
CTACCATTTCATTTACGGTCCTAAATCCTAATTGGGCCATTATTTCACGTAATTCTTGAGCAACGAAATACATATAATTAACCACATGTTCAGGCTTGCCTTTGAATTTTTTACGTAGTTCAGGATTTTGGGTCGCAATGCCAACTGGGCAGGTATTTAGATGGCATACACGCATCATAATGCAGCCAGAGGCAACCAATGGCGCGGTTGCGAAGCCAAATTCCTCTGCTCCCAAAAGACAGGCTACTGCGACATCCCTACCTGTTTTCAATTGTCCATCACACTCTAGCACAATTCTGTTTCTTAGGTCGTTCATGACCAAGGTTTGTTGTGCTTCAGCGATTCCTAATTCCCAAGGAAGTCCTGCATGTTTTAAGGAAGTTAAAGGCGAAGCTCCTGTGCCACCATCAAAACCTGAGATAAGTACAACGTCAGCTTTGGCCTTGGAAACTCCTGCCGCAACGGTACCAACACCAACTTCTGAAACCAATTTTACATTTATGCGCGCTTTTCGATTCGCTGATTTTAAATCAAAAATCAACTGTGAAAGATCTTCGATCGAATAAATATCATGATGGGGCGGTGGTGAAATCAATCCAACATAGGGTGTTGAATTCCTTGTTTTAGCGATAGCCGGATTAACTTTTGGCCCAGGTAATTGTCCACCTTCACCTGGCTTGGCCCCTTGGGCCATTTTTATCTGAATCTCTTTAGCATTGGTCAAATAATTTGAGGTAACTCCAAAACGGCCCGAGGCAACCTGTTTGATGGCACTATTTCGCCAATCGCCTGACTGATTTTTGTAAAATCGCTCCGCATCTTCACCACCTTCCCCTGAATTACTTTTACCACCAATTCGATTCATGGCTACCGCCAAGTTTTCATGAGCTTCTTTGCTAATAGAACCATAAGACATGGCTCCGGTTTTAAAGCGTTTTACGATCTCTGTCCAGGGTTCAACCTCTTCCAATGGAATTGGATCGTAATTCGAAAACTCGAACAGTCCGCGAATGGTCATCAGATTTTTTGATTGCTCATTCACCATTTCAGCGAATTCCTTATACGTTTCTGGCTCATTTCCACGAACGGCTTTTTGTAATTTAGCAATAGACAATGGATTGAACATGTGTTTTTCACCCTCTCTACGCCATCTGTATTCACCTCCTATTTCCAAATCCAGATTGGCCGCTATTTCTTTTTTAGCATATGCTTTTTGATGTCTTTTGGCAATTTCTTTCTCAATTTCATATAAACCAATACCCTGAATTCGTGTAGGCGTATTCGGGAAGTATTTATCCACAACTTTTGTGCTGATTCCAATACATTCGAACAATTGTGAGCCCCGATATGAGTTTAACGTCGATATCCCAATTTTATTCATCACCTTGAGGATACCTTTACCAATAGCCTTATTGTAATTTTGGATAGCTTCGTCAAAAGTGAACTCGGTAATGTCGTTTTCCTCTATCTGTTCAGCGATAATTTCATTTACCAAATAGGGATTGATAGCACTAGCCCCAAAACCAAATAATAGCGCAAAGTGATGTACTTCGCGTGGTTCTGCAGATTCAATAATTATACTCAATTTAGAACGATTTCCCATTCTTTGAAGACCACTACTTACAAATGAACAAGCTAATAAAGCTGGAATTGGGGCTTTTTCTTCATTGGTATTTCTATCTGAGAGTATGATGATATTTGCTTCCTCATCTATAGCTTGGGAAGCTTGTTTTAATATAGACTCAAGTGCATCTTCCAACCCGTTATGGCCTCTGTTGATATCATATAAAATTGGGATTGAGACCACTTTGTAATCCGGGCTTGCATCATAATTCTTGATTTTATCCAAATCCTCTTTTGAAATGACTGGATTTTGGATTTTCAATTTTCTACAATGTTGTTCTGTAATTGTAAATAAATTAATGTCGTTACCTAATGTAAGGCTAATATCGGTAATTAGCTCTTCGCGAATACCATCCAACGGTGGGTTGGTAACTTGGGCGAACAATTGTTTAAAATAATTGTAGATGAGTTGGGGGCGCTCAGAAAGGACTGCAATAGGTGTGTCAGAACCCATAGAACCAATAGGTTCTTTGCCGGTTTTGCCCATAGGAAGAATAATCGTATTAATGTCTTCCAGGGAATAGCCGAATACAGACTTCCGTTTTTCGAGGGAGGCCTCTCCTAAAAACAGTGGGCAATCGTTATAGGGGATATCCCTAAGATGGACTAAATTCTTATCCAGCCATTTTTTATAAGGATGTCGCTGGGCTATTTTCTCTTTAATTTCCTCATCATTGACTATGCGACCTTCTTGCATGTTGACCAGGAACATTTTCCCTGGTTCGAGTCTGCCATGAAATTCAACATTTTCAGGTTCAATTTCAATTACTCCTGTTTCAGAGGACATGATAACATACCCATTTTTAGTTACGGAGTATCTAGAAGGGCGAAGTCCGTTTCGATCCAGAACCGCACCAATGAAATTGCCATCGGTAAATGGTATTGATGCTGGTCCGTCCCATGGTTCCATGGTACATGAATTGTATTCATAAAAGGCACGCTTGGCTTCCGACATTTCGCTGTTCTTCTCCCATGCCTCGGGTACTAGCATCATCATCACTTCAGGAAGTGAACGTCCTGACATTAACAATAATTCAACAACCATATCCATTGTGGCGGAATCCGACTTTCCAGGCAAGATGACGGGTAAAATATTCTTTATTTCAGGGCCAAACCAATCACTTTCCAATAATTCTTCTCGGGACTTCATACGTGAAACATTACCACGTAGGGTATTTATTTCTCCATTGTGACACATATACCTGAACGGTTGTGCCAAATCCCAAGTAGGGAAGGTATTGGTAGAGAAACGCTGATGAACCAAAGACAGTCTCGTTACTACCCTCGAATCCATTAGATCTTTATAATAAAGACTTATGTCTTTTGGCATTAAAAGGCCTTTGAAAATTATAATTTTGGTAGATAGACTAGGAACATAAAAGAACTTACTTTCGGATAATTTGGAATTTAATATGGCATGCTCGGTCACTTTACGAGCAATGAACAATTTTAAGTTAAATTGAAATTGCTCTTGTTTTTTGTTCTCTTTTGCAATGAAAACCTGTTTTACAAAAGGCTCAGTTTCCATGGCTATTCTACCGGGAATTGATTTATTCACAGGCACGTCTCGCCATCCGAGTAATTGTAGACCTTGGTTCTTTATATTTTTCTCAAACTCAGCAATACAGTATTCCCTTTGATTTTCTTTTTGCGGAAGAAACACATTGCTAACTGCATACTCCCCTGCTTCCGGTAAATCAAAATCGCAAACATCTATAAAGAAATCATGGGGTATATCAATCAAAATTCCTGCTCCATCCCCAGTTTTGCCATCGGCACTTACCGCACCGCGATGTTCAAGCTTATCCAAAATCTCCAAAGCCTTATGGATAATGTCGTTTGACTTGATCCCTTTAAGACTACATATAAACCCGGCGCCACAATTATCGTGTTCAAATTCCGGCAGGTATAACCCTTGTTTTATCAACTGCATAAATTATGGTATTTCTACAAAAATATCATATTCCATGAATAATATTCATTGATGATTTGTTTTATAACAAAAAAATTCAACGTTTTTAATTTTTTGTCTAAATTATCGCAATATCGGATTTTTAGGGGGTATTTATTGTGATATCGATAAAGCTAAACCTAAAAAAATTGACTATTTGGCGCTAGATTAGGTAAAATAGCAACCCTTTAAAAAGAATAGACCACTTGGGAAGTAGCTTTTCGGGAATAATAAATAGAGCGCAATACCTTGTTGGCATTATGTTGAAATAGAGCGCTTATTTAAAGGAATTATGCCCTTAAAATACTTCTTGAAATAACTATTTTTTGTATTTCAGAAGTGCCCTCATAAATTTGGGTTATTTTGGCATCACGCATAAGGCGTTCAACATGGTAATCTTTTACAAATCCGTTTCCACCATGAATCTGTACGGCTTCTACAGTGGTCTCCATGGCTACTTGTGATGCGTAAAGTTTTGCCATTGCACTAGATAAGTCATAATTTTCGCCTTTGTCCTTGTCGAGAGCGGCTTTATATACCAATAAGCGAGCGGCTTCAATTTGGGTATGCATGTCGGCCAACTTAAAGGCTATGGCCTGATGGTTAGCTATTTCGGTTCCAAAGGCCTTACGTTCTTTAGAATACTTTAGTGCAAGTTCATAAGCGCCTGCAGCTATTCCCAATGCTTGGGCCGCAATTCCTATTCTACCGCCAGATAAAGTTTTCATGGCAAATTTAAAACCAAACCCGTCTTCACCTATCCGATTTTCTTTTGGCACGATTACATCATTGAAATTCAAGGAGTGGGTGTCGCTACCGCGTATGCCCAATTTGTTTTCTTTAGGGCCTATTTCAAAACCACTCATCCCTTTTTCTACGATCAAGGCATTTATTCCTTTATGTCCTTTCTCCCTATCTGTCTGGGCAATTACCAAGTACACTTCTGCTGTACCACCATTGGTAATCCAGTTCTTAGTACCATTTAAAATGTAATGGTCCCCTTTATCGATTGCAGTTGTTTTTTGGGAAGTGGCATCACTTCCAGCCTCCGGTTCAGAAAGACAAAAAGCACCAATTATCTCTCCAGA
>JABDKZ010000213.1 GCA_013001935.1 Maribacter sp. | reverse complement strand
CATTGAATGACGTTTGGTTGGTCTTGACCAAATGTATTGATTTAATGCCAAAAGTTTATTGTAATCTCGGGTATTTGGCCAATACTTTTTGAAATTGCTTATGAATTCCCTTAACTGCATCGGCCTGCAAATCGTTATTTAATGGATTTTGCTCTTCCAGGTCATTTTCCAGATTATAGAAATCCCCATTTTCATACAGTTTCCATTTTGCGTTTTGCACATAACGTCGTGGGACGAAATTCCCCCAACGGGGTTCATAATGACAGAAAATCCATTTCCTTGCTTCCGATTTTCCTCCAATGAGTTGCTGGTAAAAACTATGACCATCGGTTAATAAGGAATCTAATTTGCTTTGTGTTGCAGTTTCCAGAATTGTGGGTAGAAAATCAGTAAAGTCAATTAGGTTATCATTAATGCTACCTTTTTTGATTTTCCCATCCCAAAAGGCAATCAAAGGTACATGTGTGTCCGCAGCTGTGGTATACCCTTTGTTTCCTTTTAGAGACGCTCCATCTTTTATCGAGGTGACATCGCGATCAGTACCATTATCACCAACAAACAATAGTAAGGTATTGTTTTGAATGCCCAAGTCTTCAACTTTTTTTCTTATTCGCCCTACAAGCTTATCCATATAATGCACCATTTCACCAAAATAGGCGGTATCGTTTATTTTTGTTGTAGGGTCGAAAGATTTGAATTGTTCATTATCAGGAGTAGGGACAAAGGGGTCATGTGTGAGTACCATAGGATAATAAATGAAAAATGGATTCTCTTTATTTTCGTCCATAAAAGACGCAATTCGATCCACAAAAATATCGGGACCATATTTTTCCTCATATTTAATTGATCCGACCTTGGAACTCAAGGTAGGGTTTTTATATCTGAACCCTCTTTGGTCTATTTGCCAAAGACAAAAGTCATCAAAGCCTGCTTTTTCCGGTGTGGTACCTTTTCTGTTTCCTGCTAATTTTTGTTGATGGGCATTACCCAATAGTTGCCATTTTCCTGCTATAAATGTTTTATAGCCACGCTCCTTTAGATAGTTGGCAAAGGTCTTTTCATTTGGATCCAAGAGGCCAAAACCAATATAATTGCGATGATTGTATTTCCCGGTCATTAATTGTACCCTTGAGGGCGTGCAGAGGGGAGTGGAATAACAATGGTTAAATTTCATACCATCGCGGGCAAGCTGATCCAGGTTCGGTGTTTCATAACTTGAGCCTTTGTAAGCGCCTAGGGTCTCGAAACCAAGGTCATCGGCCATAACCAGGATAATGTTAGGTGAATTAGGCCCAACGGGTTCTGGTTTAGTCGATTCTTTGCAAGATACAGCGAGGAGGACGGTTACAATTATTGAAAATAAAGGGGTGCCATGCCTGTAAAATCGTCTAGGCCAAAATTTATCGAATAATTCATGGCCGAATAAATTTGATATTTGATCAAGTGGAAAAATCAATGCAATTTGTTCACAGTGCTACGTAATGTCACCAAATTGGTCAATAATTTTTCCAAATGGTCAAGGTGTAACATATTTGCACCATCACTTTTGGCAGTTGCAGGATCAAAATGTGTTTCCATGAAAAGTCCGTCTACTCCTGTAGCAATCCCCGCTCTTGCTATCGTCTCGATCATATCGGGCCTGCCGCCAGTTACTCCTGAAGATTGATTGGGTTGTTGTAGGGAGTGGGTAACATCCAAAACAACCGGGGCAAATGCCTTCATTGTTGGGATTCCCCTAAAATCAACGATCATATCTTGATAGCCGAACATCGTTCCACGATCGGTCAACATAACCTGACTATTCCCTGAATCCTCAACTTTGCGCACCGCATGTTGCATGCTTTCCGGACTCATGAATTGCCCTTTCTTAAGATTTACGGTTTTACCGGTCTTGGCCGCAGCTACGACTAAATCCGTTTGGCGAACAAGGAATGCCGGTATTTGTAGTACATCTACATATGCTGCCGCCAATTGGGCATCGGCTATTTCATGAATATCAGTAACTGTTGGAATTTTAAAAGTTTCCGAGACCTTTCGCAAAATCCTCAAAGCCTTTTCATCGCCTATACCCGTAAAAGAATCTACACGACTGCGATTCGCCTTCTTAAAACTACCTTTAAAAATGTAGGGAATTTCAAGCTTGTTGGTTACCGTAATGATTTTTTCCGCTATCCGCATGGCCATGTCCTCACCCTCAATGGCACAAGGCCCAGAAAGTAAAAAGAAATTGTTGCTGTCGGTATGCTTAATTTGAGGGATGGAATTCAGTTTCATGAATGGTACTTTGTTTGGGTAAAGATAATGGTTTTTGAATCTATTCAATTCGTATTGAACAAGCTCAAAATCAATGCAATAAGAATTAAGGTTCTTTTATGATGAACTCAAAAAAATAGCAGTATCTTTGCGCGCTGAAATAGCCGGGCTATTTAAATTAAAGTTATGTCAACAACAAAGAATATTGCGATAATCGCACACGTAGATCACGGGAAAACCACTTTGGTCGATAAGATCATGCACCATTGTCAACTTTTTAGGGAGAACCAAAATACGGGCGACCTTATATTGGATAATAATGACTTGGAACGTGAACGGGGAATTACCATTACCTCCAAAAATGTATCTGTAGTTTATAAGGATACCAAGATCAATATCATCGATACGCCGGGTCACGCCGATTTTGGTGGTGAGGTAGAACGAGTGTTGAATATGGCAGATGGTGTTTTGCTGTTGGTCGATGCCTTTGAAGGGCCTATGCCACAGACGAGATTCGTTTTACAGAAAGCGATTGACCTTGGCTTAAAACCTTGCGTGGTCATCAATAAGGTAGATAAGGAAAATTGTACTCCGGAGGAAGTTCATGAGAAAGTATTCGATTTAATGTTCGAATTGGGTGCTGAAGAATGGCAATTGGATTTTCCTACCGTTTATGGTTCAGCCAAGCATAACTGGATGAGCGACGATTGGAAAAACGAAACTGATTCCATTGAACCCCTATTGGATATGGTCATAGAGCATGTCCCTTCTTTTCACGCTCAAGAAGGTACTACCCAAATGTTGATAACATCGTTGGACTTTTCTTCTTTTACAGGAAGAATTGCAATCGGAAGATTACAACGTGGGAGCCTAAAAGAAGGGCAACAAATAGCACTGGTAAAGCGCGATGGAAGCATTGTCAAATCCAAAATTAAAGAACTTTTTACCTTCGAAGGCCTTGGTAGAATTAAGGTAAAAGAGGTAGCAACAGGCGATATCTGTGCCATTGTTGGTCTTGAAGGGTTTGAAATCGGGGATACTATTGCCGATGTTGAAAATCCTGAAGGTTTAAAGACTATTGCTATAGATGAGCCTACCATGAGTATGTTGTTTACCATAAATGATAGTCCATTTTTTGGGAAAGACGGTAAATTCGTTACCTCAAGACATATTAAGGAGCGCTTGGAAAAGGAATTGGAAAAAAACTTGGCGCTACGTGTTGAAGAAACCGATAGTGCCGATAAATTCATGGTGTTTGGACGAGGGGTATTGCACCTTTCAGTACTGATCGAGACGATGAGAAGGGAAGGCTATGAATTGCAGATTGGGCAGCCTCAAGTTATCATACGGGAATTTGATGGTGTTAAATGTGAGCCTGTTGAGCATTTGACCATTGATTTGCCTGAAGAGGTTTCTGGAAAAGCGGTTGAAATGGTTTCTATTCGAAAAGGCGAAATGACCAGTATGGAAGCTAAAGGTAATAGAATGATCTGCGAATTTATTATTCCTTCTAGGGGGATTATTGGTTTGCGTAATCAGTTATTGACCGCGACTGCCGGCGAGGCCATAATGGCGCACCGCTTCTTTGAATATCAGCCGATGAAGGGCGATGTCCCACAGCGACAAAATGGTTCATTGGTCTCTATGGAAAAGGGTAAGGCCATTCCGTATTCAATTGATAAATTACAAGATAGAGGTAAATTTTTCGTTGATCCAGGTGAGGATATTTATGAAGGCCAAGTAATTGGTGAGAACTCTCGTGGTGATGATATGACCATCAATATTACGAAAACCAAAAAGCTCTCTAACGTACGCTCTTCAGGAGCGGATGATAAGGCGAAGATCGTACCGGCAATTAAGTTTTCCTTGGAGGAGGCTTTGGAATATATTCAAAAAGACGAATACGTTGAGGTTACGCCTAAATATTTACGATTGCGTAAGATTTACTTGACTGAAGTTGACCGTAAGCGCAATAAGATTGCTTAGAACAATTTCGCAATAAAAAAGGCCTTAACATATGTTAGGGCCTTTTTATTTAGATTCCTTTTAATCAGTCCTTTGGCGCTTGATGTAATGCAGCAGCTGCAGCCCCAATTATTCCCGCATAATTCTGTAATCCTGCGGCAATTACCGGAGTATCTATTGTGATGTATTTTTTAAATTCGTTGAATTTTTTTGAAGTACCACCCCCAAGAATTATAAGATCAGGAGATATAATTAGATCCACCAATTTCAGGAAGGTGTTAAAACGCTTCGCCCATTGTGCATAGGACAAACCTTCCCGCTCCTTGGCAGAAGCAGCGGCCCACAGCTCAATTTTTTTATGTTTTTTATACGGGATTTGTCCTAGTTCCATATTTGGAATCAGTTCCCCGTCTAAAAAGGCACCACTGCCTAAACCTGTTCCTATGGTGATCATAAGTACAAAGCCATTTTTGCCTTTTCCAATTCCGTAGTTCATGGCAGCGTACCCCGCCGCATCGGCGTCGTTAATAACGGTTACTGGCAAACCTGTGTATTCGCTGAACAATTCACTGACATTGACATTCATCCACTTCTTGTGAAGGTTACCCGGGGATTTACAAATTCCGTGTTTTATAACCGTAGGAAAACCAACGCCAACAGGACCGTTGTGGTCAAAATGTTTTACGAGTTCAACGACTACCTTAGCCATTTCCTTCGGTTTTCTGGACTTAGGAGTGGGAATACGGTGACGCTCTGTCAACATTTCCCCGGTAAGTGAGTTTACCAATGCCCCTTTAATTCCAGAACCTCCAATATCAATACCAAGAACTACCATTATCGTGTTTTAAATTTCAAGCGCAAAATAACAAAAAGAATTAGGAATCTTGACAGCCTTCATGAAATTGACATTAATCATTGGGCTCAACATAGTAATCAATGGAATTGAGGGAATGGTTTGAATCTATAATATCCAGTATGCTATCAATAAAATTCCCAAAACCGGTTAGCATATTGTTTTGTTTGTTCTTACCAAGTGCACTTGATATGGTCTCATCCCGATTGCCAAACTTATACCCTCCTTTTTTAACCCAAAGCGCGTTGAGCAAATGTTGCATTATTACATTGCCCAATTGATCCACTGAAATCGCAATTTTTAATAAGAACTCCCCAATACCGGTGAATCCTCTTAAAAAAAGGGTGTGAAAAAATCCGTAAATAAGTCCTAAGGGCCCAGTGAAAATGAGTAAAACAATTGAGATGAAAAATAATAGTAATCCTATAAACGGCTTAACCTTTTTATCGGATTTAGAACCTTGTTTTTTATGTATCATGACTTTTTGTAATTAAAACGTATTGGATTTTGGAAATTGTTGGCAGTAGATTAAGCTTACCCAAAACTATGTTGAATACCAGTGAATTCTAAATAGGTTAAACAGCCTTCTGTACTACTTCAAATACCTTACTGCCATCGCATTTTAGCGTTTTGGACGGATATTTCAGAATAAGCGCATAATCATGTGTCGCCATTAGAATGGTTCTTCCTGATTGGTTTATCTCCTGAAGTACTTTCATAACCTCGACACTGGTCTGTGGGTCTAGATTACCTGTAGGTTCATCGGCTAGAATCAATTCAGGGTAGTTAAGAAGTGCCCTGGCAATTGCGATGCGCTGCTGCTCCCCACCTGAAAGTTCATGAGGGAATTTAAAACCTTTGGTTTTCATACCCACCTTATCAAGTACCTCGGTAATCTGGGTAT
>JABDKZ010000195.1 GCA_013001935.1 Maribacter sp. | reverse complement strand
TCCAGCGAAATAAAACTTTTAGGATGATGGGCGGCTTTATAGATTTCTTCTGCATTTTTTATCCCTACAGTATTATCCTGCGGGGAATGCATAATCAAAAGGGGTTTGCGAAGATTTTTCACTGTTTCCGGCAAAGCCGTATGTTCTAAATCGTCTAAAAACTGTTTCTTTATGGTGAAATCCCTACCACTTAGATTCACAATTGCTTTGCCCTTTTGGGTAATCTCTTGAAGACTACTTTGCAGTAAATGTTGCACATGTTTGGGGTTCGATGGGGCTCCAATTGTGGCAACCGCTTTGACCGAGTTTACTCGGGCCGCAGCATAAATAACGGCAGCACCACCCAACGAATGACCGATCAATAGGCTAGGAGCACTGTAATTACTTTTCAGAAAAGTCGCTGCAGCAATTAAATCCTCGACGTTTCCAGAAAAATTTGTGTCACCAAAATCGCCCTCACTTTCACCCAATCCGGTAAAATCAAAGCGCAATACCCCGAATCCATTAGAGGTCAAGGCCTTGCCTATATTCCTGACTGCAGCAAGATTTTTGTTACAAGTAAAACAGTGAGCAAAGATGGCGAAATTGTGTGGGTGCTGATGCACAGGAAGTTCTAATCTCCCTACTAAAGAATGGCCCTCTTTATTTTTGAATTCTATTTTTTGCAGATTCATTCAATTCAAATATTTAGGTGTTACAGATAGGTCGTAAAGCAACTAAAATACTTAATCCAAATGCTTTAATCAGATTTAGGTTGCTTTCTTAAATCAGTATTAAATATGATTCCAATTCTAAGTATATCAAAATTAGCGGCATTGAAATGATTCTTTAAATACCCCAATTCTAATTTCAGGTTTGGGTCAAAAGCATAGCCAAGGCCTATTTGTAGTCTGTTTTGGTTAAAAATAGGATCTTGAAAATTTAAGAATAGTTCGTTCATTGCCATGAGGTAATAATGTTCAGATAAAGGATGCGTAATCCGAAAGCGATACCGAAACCTATTATTAAATTTAGTGCTTCCAAGTATATTTATCCACTGATGCTCTAATCGGTAACGATGTGCTATTTTGAACTTTTTAAACTTGTTTTTCAAGGTAATTTCTTCATAAGGTCTATTTTCTGAAATATTGATATTATTGCGTGTTTGGGAATATTGATGAATATAACCGGCAGTTACTGAGATCCCAGGAGTAAGTTCATAAGTAAGTCCAAGTCTTATAAACTGATTATCTAAATCTTTGAAGAGTTTATAGTGATGTAATCTAAATTCAGTGATGACATCTAAACCATTCGAAATCTTATTAGTACCATAGAGCATTATCCATGAACCCCAGTCCTCCTCATTTAAATCTTGGGCATTTAATTGTATTGCAAATAGTAATGTAGTGAACAGTATTACTTTTCTCAAGGTCTTCTTCTTAAACGGGTTGAATATCTTATCCCTTAGTCAACGCGGGACATTTGATTAGTCTTTATCATGCTGCTACAAATTTACATTCAGCATAATTGGAAAAACCTGATTAAAATCAAGTTTTATAATGTTTATCCCTTTTGGAAAATTAGTTCTTAATTATTCGTTTATAAATGTTCAAAATTCCTCAGGTTTAAGCATAAAAAAACCCCTCGAAGTATTAAATAGGAGGGGTTAATGGGTTGTGGTTTACTAATTTAATTTAGATCAAAAGTCTTGATTTCTTTAAATGGTGATACGTCTTGTTTTTCAATTTCGTCCCTATAAGCTTTCCACTTGTCCTGGTAAAAGGCGTTGGTTTTTTGTAAGGCTTTTTTCAGATCTTCCTTAGCAAATTTGATAAGCCGTTCTTCGGTTGCCGTGATACCTGTCTTCCGGGTACCTGAATAGTAACTTGCGTTCCTTATTCGTTGCATAACCGTTACTTCAGGATTTCTGGTAATTCCCTGTCTTTTATCCTCTTTACCTAAATAAAGGGCAATAACCGAATCAATTTCCTTAATAATATCTTTAGACGCTTTTATTTGATCTTTAAACTTTTCCTTATCAAGATCTTTCAACTCTTTTTGATATTTGTTTGCCACATTTTTACTCTCGACCAATTGTTTTACAGCATCCGCGGCCGTTTGGGTCAATGCATTGATTTTTTTTGAAATTTCATATACTTCATTGATTGAAGCCATTGAAGTATTTAATCTTGGATCGGATTTAACTTCGATCATGGTTTCTTCACTCTTATCACCAAATGATGCTTTAATTTTATAGGTACCTGGTTTAACATCAATACCGCCTCGCTCATTTTTGCTTTTTGAAATTTTTCGTGAGGGCCTATCCGGACCTTTTTCATCCATTCCCCAATAAATACGATAGAATCCGGCTTTTTCCGGGGTTTTCTTTTTAATGGTCCGTATCAATTTGTCACCATTGTAAAATTGGAACATAACGGAATCTTTTTTCTGTACACCTGTCAATTTTTCTTTCGCACCATCATCATTTGATGTATCACCCTCCTTTTTAGTATCCGCTTCAGCTTTATCCTTTTCTTCATCTTTACCAGGTGTCTTTTTCTTTCCTTCCTTGATATAGTATGTAATCATGGCGCCGTACTTTTTATTCTCAGCATTATATAGGGCATCACCTCCGAATCGGCTGCCGGTAGGTTGCTGGTATGAAGCCTGATAAGCTATCGGTGGGCTGAAGATTTCAATATCTTTCTGCAATAATGTTTGGTCAGCAGCCAGTGCGCGTAAAGGACGAATATCATCTAATACCCATGCTGCCCTGCCAAAAGTACCTATAACTAAATCGTGCTCTCTAGGATGAATTACTAAATCCTTAGTTGAAACCGTAGGGAATCCTTCTGTCCATTTTTGCCATTTAACCCCAGCATTGAAAGTAATATAGAGGCCGTCATCTGTTCCTAAGAACATTAATCTCGGGTTCTTTGGATCTTCAATGATCGAAAGTGTATAACTCTCAACATCGTTGCCATCGACAATGCGTTCCCAAGACTTGCCATAATTTTTTGTTCGATAGGCGTATGGCGTATAATTAAACCTGCGGTAGTCATTTGCAATCAATAATGCTTCACCTTTATTTTTATTCGATGCTTTAATTTGTGCTATCCAACTACCACTGGGTAAGCCTTTTATGTTTTGTGTAACTTCAACCCAATTTGATCCGCCGTTTTGAGAATAATGAACACGGCCATCATCACTTCCTGCCCAAAGCATATCTTTTTCAACTGGCGAAGGTTCGATCACTAAAAGCGTGCAGTGGTTTTCAGCGCCCGTAGCATCCATGGTTAATCCACCACTTTCCCCTTGCTTTTGTTTCTCTTTATCATCGGTGGTAAGATCCGGGGAAATTACTTCCCAGGTTAACCCTTTATCGGTGCTTTTATGTACAAACTGACTCCCAAAGTATACGGTACTAGTATCAAATGGGTCTTGCCCTATTGCGGCATTCCAATTAAAGCGAAGTTTAGTTTTCGCATCAGGTGGGGTAGGACGAACGATATAGTTATTTCCTGTAACATGATCATAGCGCTGTACAAACCCCTGTTGGCTCATAGTGTAACCATACCTTGAATCTTCCTTATCAGGTACAACATCAAAACCGTCCCCAAAACTAATCTCTTGCCAATAGCTATTTCGGATACCCTGAGATCGCCAAACATAGGCAGGACCTCTCCAAGAGCCATTATCTTGCATGCCGCCATAAACGTTATAGGGGTATTCATCATCAGTATTTATATGATAAAACTGTGCTACAGGCAAATTGCCTATGAAACGCCAAGATTTTCCACCATCCCGTGTAATGTTCAATCCACCATCATTACCATTGACCATGAACTGGCCATTTTCGGGATGAATCCACCAAGCATGGTGGTCGGGGTGCACCCCATTATCAACCCCATAGGCCGGCATTAACTCAGTAAAGTTCTTTCCACCATCTTGTGAAACGTTCACATAGGTAAATACAGAATACACTCGATTCTCATTCTGTGGATCTACGTAGATTTCAGAATAATAAAAAGGCCTATTTCCAATGTCGGATTTATCATTGATTTTCTTCCATTTAAAACCACCGTCTTCTGATTTGTATAGGGCATTCTTTTTAGCCTCTACCAGTGCATACACAACATTTGGTTTGCTTGGGGCAATGGCTATGCCGATCCTACCTAGTTCCCCTTTAGGAAGCCCATCTTCCTCAGAAAGCTTTTTCCAATTTTTACCACCATCATGGGTCATGTAAAGTCCACTGCCTTTACCACCCGAATTGAAAAACCATGGATCACGTTTATGCTCCCATATGGCTGCAATTAATTTATTCGGATTTGTAGGGTCCATCACCAAATCGGCCACACCTGTTTTATTGTTTACAAAAAGGATTTTCTTCCAGGTTTCCCCACCATCTGTGGTTTTGTAAACCCCTCTTTCGGCATGCTCACCCCAAGGGGAGCCTATTGCGCCGACATATACCGTATTGGGATCCATTGGATCGATTTTAATCCTGTGGATATGACGGGTTTTTTCCAAGCCCATAGACTTCCAATTTTTGCCACCATCCAATGATTTGTAAACACCAAAACCGCCATTGAGGCTGTTTCTTGGATTGCCCTCTCCCGTACCAACCCATATTACGGAGGGGTTGGATTGCTGAATAGCAACAGCGCCTATTGAAGCGGTTAATTCCTTGTCAAAGATGGGGTCCCATTTAATTCCCCCTGAAGTAGATTTCCATAATCCGCCCGATGCAGTACCAACATACATGACATCAGGTGATTGGTGTACAACATCAATTGCGGTAACACGACCACTCATTCCTGCGGGGCCTATATTTCTTGGTTTTAGATCTTGGATAAGATCCATTTTAAAATCTTGGGAAAACAGGGAGATTGATGCGAGAAGCATCATTAATGAAAGTATTTTTTTCATGAATTTAAGGTAAGTTAATTAGTCGCATAAATATAGTGAATCTTTGTGGGCAATTCTTAAAACGATTTTAAGGATTAGACTTTTATAAAGGCTGCTGTTCAAATCGAATTATCGATTTTCTCAGACCAATAAAGATGAAGATCAGCAGGGAATAACCAATAAAAAATGGAATAATAAGATGCCCGAAATCAAGAACCAACATAACAGCTATAATCAATAATTGAAATCCAAGGCCGAAGGAAGATACTGCTGTCATTAGCCAATTGGGAAACCGTCCGTTTTCAACTGCCTTGCTATCTAACCAGTAAATTACCTTGTCAAAAGTGCCATAACAAATATGATATAGCTTAAATAGCCAATTTACGGTACTTTGTCTTTCCCCAATCATAGCATTTGGGGCTTCTTTTTCAAAAACCCTGCTCGTTGTATCTCCGTTATGTTTGTTCCTAAGAATAACATAGTAATAATTATATAGGGTACCTTGTAATTGAATCCCAAGAAATGCTAAAATGGCCAAAACAAGTGTGTTTTGGTATACATGCCATATTGCTAAAACAATCATTAAATTCAATAGAATGTCAGCAATAGAATCAAAATACCTTCCCGTATATGAAGGCGTGTTCTTTAATCGTGCCAGTTCTCCATCCGCAGCGTCTAGAATCGATTTCAAAACCAGAAAAAAGGCGGCGGCCCAATACTGTTGATTCAGAATACAGAATACAGCGAACAATCCTGAAATAATAAAACATATGGTTACATCAATAGGGGTAGCCGAACCGTTTTTAAGCAGGTTTGCGATATATTTGGCAATAGGCCGTCCGTAATCCGATAGGTCGAAAAATTGATTTTCCTTTGGTAGCTTTGACATTATAAAATAACTGAGCTCAAAAACTAATAAGAACGAGAGCACGCTTGCTTAAAGTTTTGCCCAAGAGCTAAAATAAAGGTACTATTTATTTAGGATAGCATAAAATTGGATTTTAATGGGTATAATTATTCGTTTTTATAGATTACACCATCCTTCATCACAAAACGTACTTCCCTCATTTTAGAAATTTCTTGGGTCGGGTCACCTGATACGGCAATAATATCGGCAAGAAATCCTTTTCTTAGGCTGCCCCGATCTTCCATATGTAAAACCCTTGCATTGACCGATGTGGCCGATTGCAATGCTTTGATTGGTTGCATCCCATAGTCTACCATCATTTCAAGTTCCCGGTAATTTGTGCCATGTGTAAAGACGCCAACATCACCCCCAAAAACCAGGTCAACGCCTGATTGCAGCGCTAGTTTAAAGGAGGCTTTCTTATTGGTAATGCGCTCAGGATCAGCATCGTTCCCTTTTTTCCATCCGTTGTATTGTAAAATGGCATCTCCAGCCGCAAGTGTTGCACAAAGGGCGACTCCTTTTTCTTTCATTAAACTAAATATCTCTTTAGTTCCCCCATCCCCATGCTCAATAGTTTCAACACCGGCCAGTATGGCACGCCTCATGCCCTCAGGGGTACTTGCATGGGCAACAACGTACCTTCCGGCACTTTCAGCAGTAGCGACCATGGCCTTAATTTCTTCTGATAAAAAAGTAGGTTTCGAAGGTTCGTCCTTTCCCCATCTGTAGTCGGCATAGATTTTTATAAAATCAACTCCGTTGCCTAATTGCCTTCGTACTGTTCTTATTACTTCATCTACACCGCTTGCAGGTTCAGCACCTAGCGGAACCCTTACTCCATCGTGGAAACCTTTAGGGCCATAGGCTCCAGTGGCCACGATGGCCGGACCCGCCACTATAACCCTTGGGCCTTGGATAATTCCATCATCAATCATTTTTTTTAGGTAAACATCGGAGTAGCCAGCACCTTCAGCACCCAAATCGCGCATGGATGTAATTCCTGCCATTAATGATTTCTTGGCATGAACGGTTCCTCGTATAGATCTTTCCACGGGAGATTCTTTCAATACTTGATCATTCCATGAAGTTTCGTTATAAGGATGCAGTAACAAGTGCGAATGTCCCTCGATAAGACCTGGCATTAGCGTCATCCCCGACATTTTTATTTCTTTGGTATTCTTTGAAATCTTCAAGTCCGAAAGCTTTCCTGCATAGGTTATCGTATTTCCTTCAACCAATACAGCCCAATTTTTATGCAATTGTTCCCCATCAAAGACCCGTTCAGGAATAAGTAAGGTTTGGCTTAAAATAGTATTAAATGATAATGCAAGTAAAGTAAGTAAGATTCCTTTCATGTTTTAAACGGTTCTTCGTTTTATATTTTCTGCACAGAGCGAGATTATTTCATTAATTCTTTTTTGTCTTGTTTCTTCACGCTTTGCCTGGTTTAACCAATAGAGATAACTTTTTCTTTGACTTAATGTGAAATTCTGGAAGTTTTTGAAGGCCATGGAATTTTTTTTAAATGACTTGTTCAGATCTGCTGGGATGACACCATTTTCGACATCATCGAGTAATGTCCACGAACCATCCCTTTTCGCTGCCGCTATCTTTTTCATCCCGCTTTCGTGCATCAATCCCCTTTTGATCAAAGCCTTAATGTGCTTTTTATTGCGTTTGCTCCAGGTACTTTTTGAATTACGCGGACAAAAATATTGTTGTCGTTTTCCATCCCCTAAACTTTTGACCGTACTGTCGATCCAGCCGTAGCATAGGGCGACCTGTACGGCTTCTTCCCATCGCATGCTATCATTTTCATGGTCAACCTTATAAAAAATAAGATTTACGCCACTTACTTTATCGTGATTTGCATGCAACCAATTACGCCATTCAACATCATTTCTGAAATAGTATTCACCAATTTTCGTCATTTAATCCAACGATTTTATCATATCTGGGGATAATATTTAAATGCGCTTGCATCTTGTTGATATCAATACTTATATTTAGTGACTCAGGTATGAACTAAAGATAGTACTAAATGATGAAAAAAGCATTCCTATTTATAATAGCCACTTTTGTATTGAGCATGACGGGTTGTAGTAAAAAAAGAGAAGGTAGTCCTAAGGTGTTGGTATTTTCGAAAACAATGGGTTTTAAACATGCATCAATTCCTAAGGGTATTGAAGCTATTCAAAAATTAGGTGTAGAAAATGGTTTTGAAGTTGATACCACAAAGAACGCATCACAATTTACCGATGATAACCTAAAGCACTATTCCGCTATCGTCTTCCTCAGTACTACAGGAAACGTATTGGACCATTATCAAGAAGCTGCTTTTGAACGTTTTATACAGTCAGGGGGAGGCTTTGTTGGTATTCATGCAGCAACTGACACCGAGTATGACTGGGGGTGGTATACTAAGTTGGTTGGCGCCCAATTTCAAAGTCATCCTGCCGGCACGCCAAACTCCGATTTTGTTATTACGGATAACTCGTTTATTGCCACCAAGCATTTCACAGATACTATTTGGAACAGGG
>JABDKZ010000187.1 GCA_013001935.1 Maribacter sp. | reverse complement strand
GTGAGGATAAAACATTTTTTATTGATAGGTCTAATTCAGGGATAGTGGACTTTCAAGAAGATTTTGGAAATGAAATACAACAAATGCCGGTTCCCGACTTACCTGAAGGGGAATATGAAGTAAGGGTATTTCTTGATCGGTCTTCGATAGAGATTTTTATTAATAAGGGGCAGTACGTAATGACAGCTCAAATTTTCCCCAAAGGCAGTTATACTAACTTGCAAATCGAGAATTTAGGGGATAGTGAACTTACGATGCAGGCTTTTTCGATCAATGAAGTACAAAGAATCTGGGAGTAGGATATTGGCATGAAATTGTATAAAACAAAAAATCCTTATCAAACAATAAGGATTTTTTGTGGTGCCTCCAGGAATCGAACCAGGGACACATGGATTTTCAGTCCATTGCTCTACCAACTGAGCTAAGGCACCATGCCTTTTAGGCGGGTGCAAATATAATTTCAAATTTAGGATATACAAACAAAATCCAAAAAAAAGGTGATTGTTTTTTTTCATTTGCGGATCTTTGTGACATGAATCTAATTATTGACGTGGGCAATACGTTTGTAAAGCTCGCAGTTTTTGAAAAAGGAGACCTCTTATTTGATGAAACCATAGCGGTTGAAAATCTATTGAAAAGGGCAAAGGGAATTTTAAAGGACTTCCCAAAAATAGACTGGGCCATAGTTTCATCGGTTATACGTTTGGCTAAAAGTGATTTAGACGAACTAAAAGGTTTATGCCGTGTGCATGTGCTAAACCATGAATCAGAAATACCTTTTAAAAACTTTTATGCTTCACCTGAGACATTAGGTGTTGATCGCATTGCGCTGGCCACTGCTGGTTTTGCGCATAAACCTAATACGAATACCTTGGTTATTGATGCCGGTACATGTGTAACTTATGATATGGTCACCTGCGAAGGGCACTATTTGGGTGGGGCTATTTCCCCTGGCTTAAAGATGCGGTATAGTGCTTTAAATGAACATACATCAAAGCTACCTTTATTAGCGGTTGAAAATCCGGATGATTTAATTGGCAATAGTACCGAATCCTGCATTCACAGTGGTGTCGTCAATGGTATTTGTTCGGAGATAGAGGGCATTATAGCGCAATATTCTTTTAGATTTGAAGATTTAACAGTTATTTTAACAGGAGGGGATGCCCAATTTTTGTCTAAACGATTAAAAAATACCATATTTGCCCATTCCAAATTTCTACTGATAGGATTAAATTATTTGCTGGACTACAACAAGCGTTAAATGATCAAGAAAATTGTTATTGCAATTGTGTGCTTTGCCACAACTGGCTTGTATGCTCAAAATGGATCTGTTTCACCTTACTCATATTTTGGAATCGGCGATTTACAATCCAATGGAACAATAGAAAATCAAATGATGGGTGGTATAGGCATGTTCGCCGATAGTATTCATATAAATTTAAAAAACCCCGCGGCACTCAGTAAAATGGGAGTTCAGTTTGGTGAGGATTTTGGCAATACGACATATACTTTTGGGTTATCGCATGATAGGGTAAATCTTGAAAGCAATACGGAAGCACAGCGAAGTTCTGTTACCAATGTTAAATATGTATCTATAGCAATGGCACTAAGGAAAGGTCTTGGTATTGGTTTTGGGATAATGCCATATTCTTATGTGGGTTACAATTTTGTTTCTGAGGGTACCAATGAAAATGATGAATTGGTGACTAATGTGTTTGAAGGGAACGGTGGCTTAAACAAAGTATATTTTTCGATTGGCTATGAGTTCGTAAAGAATTTGAGTGTTGGTGTAACTGCCAATTTTAATTTTGGAAAATTGAGTTATGAGCGGTTACAAAGTATAGAAAACATACAACTCGGTACTTTTGACAATAGATCTTCAAGAATAAATGGAATGGATTTTAACTATGCGTTAAACTATAATCCTACCATTAAAGGGAAATATAAACTTTTTGCATCTGCACGAGCGAATACCCAAGCGAATCTTGTATCAAAGAATGAACAGGAAATAGGTTCCATATCAACCACGACAGGGCAGATTATCGAAAGCATTGAAGTTGATTTAGATGCTGTTAATCTTAGAAATACTGAGCTTAAGATACCAACTGCTTTTATCTTCGGGTTGGGATTCGGGGAACATAGAAAATGGTTCTTGGGGGCCGAGTATAGTTTTCAAGGATTTAGCTCGTTTTCCAATGATTTTATCGATGTGGATAACGTAGTGTATGAAGATAGTAGTTCATTTGCCTTTGGCGGGTTTTATATACCGGACCATTCTGCGTTTTCAGGCTATTATAAACGGATAACCTACAGGGCAGGATTACATTTTGATCAAACAGGAATGGTTGTAAATAATAAAGAGATTAACAACTTTGGCATAACTTTTGGACTTGGCTTACCAATGCGCGGAAGTTTTTCAAATGTGAATCTTGGTTTTGAAATTGGAAATCGAGGTACTACAGCGGCAGATTTAATAAAGGAGAATTACTTTAAAGTGAATTTAGGTCTGTCATTGAATGATATTTGGTTCCGAAAGCGAAGAATTAATTGAGAAAAATTTAGTACTTTAACCCCTTTAAACATAATAATATGAAAACTAAAGTTTACTTCACAGCTATAATGCTCTTAGGGTTCATTGGCGTAAGTAATGCACAAGCTCAAAATCAAGAGTGCATGACTAACCTTTCTATTTACGTGGAGCATGCAAAAGTCAAGAATTATGAGGCTGCTTATAGCCCATGGAAAATGGTATATGACAACTGTCCAGATGTGAACTGGGCCAATTTTGCATATGGGGAACGAATCTTAAAAGATAAGATCAAAAAATCTTCAGGTGCTGATAAAGATGCTAACATCCAGGATTTATTGACACTATTTGATAATAGTAGAAAATATTTCCCAAAGAAAGCATCAATGTCCTCTGTTTTAATCGATCAGGTTTTGTTGAAGTATGACAATAAGATGATTGCAAATGATGAGATTTATAGTACGTTAAGCAAAGGATTTAAAGAAGATCGCAAAAATTTTAAAAACCCAAAGGCCTTGTACCTTTATTTTTCAAGTTTGGTAGATTTGCATAAAGCGGGTAAAAAGGAATTGCAGGAAGTTTTTGATGTATATGATGATGTTACTGAAAAGATTGAAGAGGAGAATATTAAGTTGACTGATAGGATTTCAAAGTTACTTCCTAAAGAAGAAGCGGGTACGTTGACATCCAAAGAGAAGAAACAGTTGAAAGCGTCAACAACAAATTCAGCATCTTTTGGTAAAATTGCAGGTAGTATAGATACCAAGTTGGGTGATTTGGCAGATTGTGGCAATTTGGTGCCTTTATACCAAAAGAGCTTTGATGCCAAGAAGGGTGATATTAATTGGGTAAAAAGAGCCGTTGGTAGAATGTTCAACAAAGAATGTACTGACGACCCAATGTTCAGAAAATTGTTCGAGGCGCAAATGGCCCTTGACCCATCAGCTGATGCTTTTGTTTATGGAGGTAACCTAAAACAAAAGGCTGGTGATACCAAGGGAGCAGTGGCAGATTTTAATAAGGCCCTGGAATTGGAGACCGATGCCAGAAGAAGATCTGATATAGCCTACAAAGTGGCTACCATCTATAGAAGAGGAAGTAAGTCAACCGCAAGAAGCTATGCTCAAAAAGCAATCAATGCGAACCCATCGAACGGGAAAGCCTATTTATTGATAGCCAATTTATATGCAACGAGTGCCAACCAGTGTGGTGAGACTCCTTTTGAGAAAAGAGCTATTTATTGGAGAGCAGCTGAAATGGCAAGAAAAGCAGGAAGGGTTGATCCATCATTAAGTGGTAGGGCCAATCAATCTGCTGCCAGTTATTCGGCAAAAGCGCCTTCGAAAACCGATATCTTCAACTCAGGAATGGCTGGTAAAACAGTAGCATTCAAATGCTGGGTCGGCGGAAGCGTAAAGGTTCCCAATTTATAGAATGATACAACCCTTTAGATATATTCTAAAAAGCATTGCCCTGGTTTTTTCCACGTCAATGCTTTTTTTTTCTTGTGCAGATACTTATAAAAGGGTTGGCGATGAGGCATTACCCAATGTTTTTCCGCAAGGTGTTGCCCAAAACTTCTCCTTGACCTATACTGAGACCGTAGAAGCAATGAATAACGAGGATATTGATACTACTAGGGTTATTTCAGTCTTATCGGGACCGATTACCGAAGATTTCGATAATCTTGAATTTCCATATCGTACTTTTCCCAAAGGGCTCGAAGTTGATATTTATGATGAGAAAAACAATAAGAATGTAATCAAAGCGGATTACGGTATTAGGTATTCAGCAACGAATGTAATAGATTTAAGAGGCAATGTGGTTATAGAAACCCATGATGGTAAAATGTTGGAAGCGCCTCAGTTATTCTATGATCAAACCAATGAATGGGTTTTTACCCAAAACAAATTTAAATACACCAACCCAGAGGAAGGTACCATAATGGATGGCGAGGGAATGGATTTTAACAAGGATTTCAGTTATTTGAATGCACATAAAACCTTTGGTCTCATGACCATTAAAGAAGATATAAATGATTAAGATTTTAAGATATACCGAGTATCTTTATTTGGCAGTTGCTTTTTTCTCGCTTTACAGAATATATACAGATTGGAATATAGATCGTCAAAGTACCTACTTGTTTATGTTCTTTGCTGTTGTTTCAATTGGGATGTTCGTCTTTAGAAGAAACTATAGAAAAAAGTTCGAGCAAAGAAAAAAGGATAACGAACAATAAAAGTGGATACATCGATTATCATTATAGTATTGGCCTTAGCATTTTCAGCTTTCTTTTCAGGCATGGAGATCGCCTTCATATCGGCAAATAAAATCCATATTGAAATTGAAAAAAAGCAAGATGATTTTTTGGCCAAAATATTATCCCGCATAACCAAAAGACCATCAAAATTTATTGCGACCATGCTAATTGGCAATAATCTTGCCCTGGTGGTCTATGGTCTATTTATGGGCGAATTGTTGATGAATTGGTTTGTTGGGATGCTCCCCGTAAATAATGGTTTTGTAGAATTGATGTTGACCGATTTTAGTTTGTTGACCCAAACGATAATATCAACCTTGATTATTTTGATTACGGCAGAATTCTTGCCAAAGGTTTTGTTTCAAATCTATGCCAATAGTTTATTAAAGATCCTTGCTGTTCCTGCCTATTTCTTTTATATGTTGTTCTCGATCATTTCGGAGTTTATAATAAAGGTATCCGATTTTATTCTTAAGACATTTTTTAAGACCGATGGAGACGAGACCCAGCTTGCGTTCAGTAAAGTAGAATTGGGCAATTATATTACCGAGCAATTGGAAACGGTAGAAGAGGAAGATGTGGTTGATTCCGAAATACAGATTTTTCAAAATGCCCTTGAATTCTCTGCAGTTAAGGCGCGTGAGGTGATGGTGCCCAGAACCGAGATCACAGCAGTTGAACTGCATGAATATCCAAAGAATCTTGCCAAGTTATTTACTGAAACCGGATATTCCAAAATCTTGATATATAAAGATACGATTGATAATATTATCGGATACGTACATTCGTATGAGCTGTTTAAAAAACCAAAAACCATAAAAAGTATACTTAGACCTGTTGAATTTGTGCCCGAAACAATGCTCATTCAAGATATACTGAATGTCTTGACTAAGAAACGAAAAAGTATTGCGGTGGTTCTGGATGAATATGGTGGAACTTCCGGTATTATGACCGTAGAGGATATCGTTGAAGAACTTTTCGGGGAAATAGAGGATGAACACGATTCCACAGATTTATTGGAAGAGCAGCTTGATGAAAATAACTATAGATTTTCTGCGCGGCTTGAGGTTGATTATGTCAATGAAAACTACAAACTAGAGCTTCCGGAAAATGATGAGTACGAAACTTTGGGAGGCCTTATTGTTAATGAGACGGGCGAAATACCAGAGCAAGATTCCGAGATTAAAATCGATAATTTTGTGTTCACGATTTTAGAAGTCTCAAACACCAAGATTGATTTGGTGGGTCTCCAGGTTTTCGATAATGACTAAGCCTTTTAGGACTTGATTTACAGCCTTTTCACTTTTTATTATTTCATCTGATGGAAAATAGTTGTTTCTTAATGGTCAGATGTAATTCAGCAGCAAATATATTGGCTTGTAAACAAAATAGTTTTGGCTCATTTCAAAAGAAAATGGTAATTTCGCAA
>JABDKZ010000443.1 GCA_013001935.1 Maribacter sp. | reverse complement strand
GTGCATGATGCTCAAGATGAATGACAACAAAGGCTGTATAAGGGAAAAACAAACTGGACGCTGCAGTCCAACCCATCAATGTTTCCCACTTCTTCAAAGCTTCATTTCCACCAGAAATGTTTCCATGACTCGCTTCATGGGCGATCGTAAACATGCCGTAAGCTAAAAAGGTCGCTAGCCCAGTGATCAACCAGATGGGTAACAGCTGATTCTGAAACATCCACCACAGTGAAGCATAACCAAATACCAGGAATAGGAAAAAGACAATTGTAGGCAATGCAACCTTTCCGCTATATACATTTAGATTAGAAGATTTAGACATAAATAGAACTATTTTGACAAATATAGTTCGATTTTCTTAATTAAAACAAATTACCCCCCACAAAATTAAATGGTAGTGGCATGTATTAACCAGCAGTTTTTACCCCTATTTTGAAGAAAGGAACCTCAATATACGGCGCTCAGTATTCCTCAAATACGTTCTTCAACAACTTATAGTTCATTGCTTCTGATTTTCCTCTCGAAAATCCTTATTTTTATACTTGATTATATCCGGAATATTCCTTAGCGACGCTAAAGGTCGCTATGCAACAGAACATTTAGAGCAAATCATACACGAAATTGTTGGCAAACATCTGAAATGACAAAACCGAGGATGAACTGTTCTAATTCACCCAAAACTAAAACTAATTATTTATGAATAAACTACTTATCCCTATCCTGCTTCTGGCTATTACGCTTTCAGGATGTAGAACTGAGACTAAAAAAACCGAACAGACCGTAGCTAAGGACGAACAAACTGAAACAAAGGATTTACCCGACTGGCAATATGTAGGTTACAAGATTGTTCACCATATGTCTTTACAGCTAAAACATATTGATGAAATAGGGTTCAATACATTTGATCATCCTCGTATTGCAAATCATGAATCGTTTGTAATTACACCAGCTCTCGATCATTTTTATTCAAAAGCAGTTGCTGATCTACGAAATGGTCCGGTTGTGGTGAACACCCCTGCAAGAGATGATCGCTATTCAAGTTTGGAGATATTTGATATGGAGCACCATGCCATCTTTGCTGAAGTGACTGGCCCTGAAGCACAGAAGTATGTTCTTGTTCATGTTGATTATGATGGTGAATTACCAGAAGGAAAAGCCGTAATTAGAACAAATGCAATGTTCCCTTTTGTATTCTTGCGTACCCAATCCTTTGAAATTACAGGTGAGGAAAAAGCTGATAAGATTAGAAGACTGGCAAGTATTGAAGGCGAGGTAAGTGCTAAGGATGAGGTTGATTTAAGCGATACCAGGGCAATTGTTCAATATGTGATCGATAATAATAAATCATATCCACAAACAAAGGCATTAATGAAAGAAGCTGCTGAAAAATACACGCCAGAAGTACATAAAGAAACTTTTGAAAGTATAAAAGCCTTTATGGCAGCTGGGGGTGTTAGTGGTAATGTAGGTATGTTCGAGGCGGTTGATGATCCTGATGGAGGAAGTCATAAAATTAGGGCTTCTGGTACCCTCTTAGGGCATTTAGGATTTCCTGTATATCATGCGTATTACCAAAATATTCCTGTGAATATTGAAGGAATTCCTCATAGAGGTGACATGGGTCCATTCAAAGTTGCTGTGCCATTTAAGCCAGGTGTTGACCTTTTTTGGTCAGTTACACGATATGGTTCAGATACGTTCTTGCCGCTGGACCCAGCGACCATTGGTGGTAATAATATCCAGGCTTACAATGCCTTTAATACCAAGCCGGATGAAAACGGTATGGTGACCATCACATTTAGCATGGAAGATCCAAAAGACGGCAGCTATTGGATGCCAGTTACGGAAAGTGGGTATTATATGATCTTCCGATACTATGGCCCAACGGAAAAATTAAATGGCAATACCGCAAAAGATATTGTTTATAAAGGGACTCCCCTTGAAGAGAAATTTAAAACAGTTCAATTCTAGCAAAACAAAAATAGTCCTATTAATTCTTGTTGCCTGTTTTTTTCCTGCGAGCAAAAGACGGCAACTCCCTAAACTAAATCGGAGGTCGTTTCTGCCGTGCTGATAATAACTATAAAATAACAATTCCTAAAGATGAACTAGTTGCTCGTTTCTAGGCTATCACACTTTACAATGAAAATATAAGAAGACCATATGATAATGGTGGAATGGAATTGCGAAGTGCTAACCTTGACAGCAGGATGGAGCAATTACAATACAATAATGATGGATTTGTTGACCTATACATAAGCCCTGTACCTAAAGGATTAGAAAATAACCAAATGAAAAGCCTAGGTTAAGATGAATAGTAGATTTATTTCCGTTTATATGCTCCAACTGAAGCATTTTTTAACAAACCATTTTCCTTGCCAGACTTTGAAAGGTTAGATTAAAAAACCCTTTGTCGAACAAGCATAAATATTGTAGTAAAAGTTACTTGCTACAACGCTGTATAAAAAAGCATTAAAACGCCACTAGTACCACCGTTAACCATTATTATATTAAAGCATGTTCAAATTCTTTCGAAAAATCAGAAAAGGCTTATTGACCGAAAATAGGTTGGGCAAATATCTTCTATATGCTATTGGAGAAATTGTGCTTGTTGTAATTGGAATTTTGATTGCATTGAATTTGAACAACCAGAATCAACAAAGGGAAACTGAAGCTAAAGTTAAATCAATCTTTGTGGATATAATGGATGAACTATCCAACGATATTGAAAAGACCTCAAGCTTAATGAATTTTTATGCTTTAAAAGACTCAACTATTCATTTAGTTTTAAATAACCATTTAAAACTTGAAGATTATAATACAAATGAAATCCCATTTTTGTTCGGATTGACCAATTCATTTCAACCCGTTGGACTGACAAGAAATGCGTACAATAATTTGATTGAAGATCTGGATGCAATTCCGTCATATTATTCAGATGTATTAAAAGATCTAAATCTACTTTACGATAGGAGTCGGATGATTGCTGATATTGACAAAGAATTGGGTGGTTTTGTCCTAGAAAATTCGAGAATCAGAATGCGAAACTATTCGTGGTTTGCAGCTGTTGGTGAAGCGCATAAAAAGGGAAAAATAGACTTTATGATGAACGATTTCAGATATAAAAATGAAGTCTTAGGATACTTAAGTCTGGGGATATTCAATCAACTGGGAAATTCTATTGGTTACAGACAGCAAGCTATTGAATGCTATCAGAAGATCGCGGAATTATTGGATAAACCCGTAAATCATGAAAGCTTTATAATCGATTCTGAAATCTCAAAAATCCTAGTGGGTAACTGGTATGATGTAAATGACCCAGAATATATTGCAACATTCTTCATTGATGATAATCGTCTTTACATTAAAAACAACAGAATTGAAAGGCAAGGAGAAGTATTTTACCTTCCCCGATTTAATAAGATATTGAATGATGGCCTGGAGTACCATTCAATTTCCAAAGATGATAATGAAGTTGTTTTGAAACATAACGAATACATTCTTAAAAAGTTAGATTGAACAAAGGCTAACAACGCATATAATTTATGCTTTGTATGAACATCAATTAACATTTATCTTTAATCTAACATTTGATTTGCAGCAAAATCTGACTTGCGTCTGATTCCGCACATATCATACACGAAAATATTAGCTGAAATATCTGTTTTTGAAAACATGAAAAATAAAAAAGCTATTATAGTTCTTACCTTACTTATTATAGCAAGTCTATTTTTTATTGGTGCTGAATGGGCGGGTAAAACAGCGCACAGACTATTTCACAGTTACTTTGCCGATATCGCTATTCCGTTTGGATATTATTTACTCCTCGTTCTTCTCGAGGAAAAATACAAGCCATTTAAAAAATGGTTCATAAAAGCAGGGGCGGTCTTCACTCTTTGTGCGCTTTCAGAGACACTTCAATACTTTGATTATTATGCCTTGGCAAGTGTCTTTGACCCGATGGATTATGTGTTGTATGCCATAGGGGTGCTTTTAGCGGTTTTCGCCGATCGCATATTATTTAAGAGAATGTTTGATTTCTGGGACTAAGTCTTAAAAATTAATGGCCGGTGCAAGTCTACTTACGAAAATCATCGCAGATTTTCTATTCGGTTTGTATTGGTTAAATTAGGTGCTTAAACAACGAAACTATTCATAGCCTAATCGTTATCACCAATACCCCAAGGGCTTTTTTACCCGTTAAAAACCATTGCAGTTGAATTTTTTCTAATAGGGTGTAATAATCGTCGACTTCAGCCACTAAACAAGTAAAGATCAAAATTATGACACTACAAAATGCGCTTAATTATTTTAAACGTTTGGAATCGGAAACAACTAGAAAGTCCGAAATCAAAGTTTACCAAAAATTCATTCAGATATTGACCGGTTTGGAGCATAGGGATTGGTC
>JABDKZ010000145.1 GCA_013001935.1 Maribacter sp. | reverse complement strand
GGTTTTCCAGTGTTTTTCTAAGTGAAGCGAAGGTATTCTCGGCCCTGCGATAATTGGCTTCGCTAATCGGGAAATCGCCATACCATATATAATCGTACAATCGGGTAATATGACCAAAAGGTACCTTTAGTTCTTTCTTTTTCAATTCATAGCTATAGTCATCATTGGTTTTTTGAATTTCCCAGTCTATAAGGCCTTTCTCGCTCATTTGCCTTAAGATCAGCAAGTAATAGTAGCGTATGGCCAATCTATAATTTTTTTCCTTTATGGCATTTTGAATAAGTTCGTTGATATCCTCATGTCTGATGATATGTTCTTCTTCTGAAAGTGTAGCAACTGCTTCATTGTCTTTAGTATGCAATAGCGCCCTTGAATTTACTTTTAAGAAGAACTTTATAAGGAGAAATAGAAGAATGCCTATGAGTATATAGGGAATTAGCTTAAAGAAAATCGATAAGTAGCCTGTAGCCTTTTCTACCCCAAACAACCATTCAAAGAATTGAAGTAATAGGTTACCTAGCCAAGTCTTGAAATTTTCCCACCAAGTAATTTCCGCCTCGACTATTTCATAATTGAAATTGGGATCTTCCTTATAGCTTTGCACATCTTCCTCCGAAATCTGTTGTACGTGCAATTCGCTAGTATCATTTTGAACCCGCGTGGAATCTTCTTGTGCCTTTAAGCCGCAAATCGAAATTCCACAAGACAGTATGAAAATAAGCCTTTTAAACATATTAATTTTCCGGGGTTTTTCCTATGCTTTGAATACGTTCAAAAGTACCCGTGAAGTTTTTCTTTTCGTTCAGGTTAAAATAGATAAAGGCGCCTGCGATTATGGTTATTAGATTCAATAATACTTGCGCCACGGTTCCGATCATGTTCAGTATCATATAAATGGGGTCAACAAAGCTGTTTGTCATCGATGTAGCATCCATCTCGCCCGAAAATATACCCATTTTAGCATATTGGTATATTACTGCTGGAAGACTAAAGGCATAGCTGGCGATGGTCACTATAATCCCGACCACAAAAAGGGTCGCAAAGGTTATCCACCATTCATCTTTGACCAGGGTAAAACCATAACTATAGGAATCACCCACACTTTTTTGGGCAAAGACCATGATGCTAAAGGATAAGGAAAGGGGTACTGCCAGATAAATACCGGGTACAATACAGAACATCAATCCGATGAAAACCGAAAGGACCACTAAAATGCCGAGTCCGATAAAACTCCATAGAGAACTATAAACCTCTTTTTTAATTTCATTGAAATCAATAATCCCTGTGTTGATCGAGTACGATTTAATATAATGTAAAACGGTCGATTGTGATGTCGCATAGACCATGATCAATGCGATTAGGAATACCAGAATACCAAAAAACATAGTAACACCACTAAACACCTGATTGGAACTTTGGGTATTGAAATCAAGAAATGAACTGAACGCGCTTAGGTAAAAAACCATCGATATCAACATAACCACCAAATAAGGGCCTACAATTTTAAAATAGGTCGATACAAACGGTTTGAACTGTGTACGTAAAAAGGAAAAGGTATCTGACAGTATTTCACCTAACTCCCTTTGTTTTTTAAACTCAATGAATCTGGTCATATGGGCTGTTTTTTAAATGTAATTGATTTGGGTATATAACGTAATAAAAAAGGATTAGTGCCATTGACCCTGTAATTATCACGATGGCCAACCAGTCGGGCATTTCGGTATGCCTTGTAACAAAACCCTCAAGGAAACCAGCAATTATGAAGAATGGGAGTGTGCTCAGCATTATCTTGAGCCCGTTTTTGACCCCTTTTTTAAAGGACTCCAAACGGGTATAAGTTCCCGGGAAAAGCATTCCGTTGGCCAATACCAATCCGGCGCAGCCTGCTACAATAATTACTGCTATTTCTATGGTACCGTGAATCCAGATGGTACGGGCAGATTCCCAAAGCAAGCCTTTCTCGTAAAAGAAATATTGAAAACTGCCTAACATAATCCCATTTTGCATCATGATCCATAAGGTGCCGATACCGAGAAGTATCCCATATCCGAAGGCCATCATAGCAACGCGTATATTATTTATTGTAATACCTAGGAACATATTAAACTCCCCCATTTGTTTATAGACGGCCATAGGATCTCCTTTTTCAATATTTTCCAAGGTCATGTTCACATAACCATCACCTAGGATCGACCGGACAAAATCCCCTTCGTTGGCCGCTGAAAATGCCCCGACCAAAACAAAGAACGAAAAGACTAGAAAAGCGATCAATAGTTCTCTTTGATGATAATAGAATAGTGTAGGGAACTCGGTCTTCCAGAATTCAAGTATGCGGTTCTTGGGTTCCTTTTTGGTCTTATAGATTTTTTGATGTGCCTGTGACGCAATTGAATTTAAGTAGAATTCGGTATTGCTACCTGCATAAAAGGTTTTGGCATAGCTCAGATGATCGGTTATTTCAATGTAGAGATCGGACAATACATCAGGCTCAATCTTCGTTCTGTTTGACAGTGCGTTTTCAAAAGTTACCCATTTATCTTTATTTTGCTTTACAAAGGCGGCCTCACGCATTTATTACCGGGTTTATACCCAAAGAAACTAAAATATGGAACAATTTCAAATAGAAACCGCCCAAAATATAAGCATTAGCCAAAATACTGCGCATCTTGGAGACCGCATGTTAGCATATCTTATCGATAGCTTTGTAATAGGTGCCTACACCATTTTGGTGGTATGGATGTTGTTGGCTTTGGAAATAGATTTTGGGGATTTGTGGGCCCTTTATCTCGTCTTGAGCCTACCTGCATTTTTGTACTACGTTTTGTTGGAGACCTTTATGAACGGCAAAACTATTGGAAAGGAACTAATGCATATTCGTGTTGTAAAGCTTGATGGTTCCAAACCAGGGTTTTCAAGTTATTTTATACGATGGATCTTGCGAATTATCGATGTGGTGCTTACTTTCGGCGGATTAGCGGTATTAACGATTTTGATTCGGGGAAACGGTCAGCGTATTGGTGATATTGCAGCGGGTACGACTGTTATCAGCGAAAAGAAAAGGGTAAGTTTAAAAGATACACTCCTAAGAGACCTTCCTGAAGATTATGTACCCCAATATGCCCAGGTAACCGTCTTTGAGGATCGTGAAATGCAAACTATTAAGGAATTGTATGATCAGGCAAGACGAAATGGCAATCATCAAATAATACTTTCATTGAGTAATCGAATAAAGGAAGTAACCCAAATTTCAACGGATTCAAAACCGTTCGACTTTGTTGACAAGATCATCAAGGATTATAGTTATTACACCCAACAACTCTAGTATATGTTTTATTTGACCATCGATATTTTAGGGACCATTGCCTTTGCCATATCCGGTGTATTGGTCGCTATGGAAAAGAAATTTGACTTGTTCGGGGTACTCATTATTGCCTTTGTTACAGCCATAGGGGGAGGAACACTTCGTGATATGCTTATCGGCAATACCCCAGTGGTCTGGATGCGTGAATCGGTTTATATATTCACCATTTTGGGAACCGTGATTTTCGCCATCTTGTTTGTGAACCAACTAAAATACCTACGTAAGACGCTATTCTTATTTGACACCATTGGTATTGGGTTATTTACCATGGTGGGCATTGAGAAAGGACTCTCTGCTGATTTAATGCCCGTAATGTGTATTATATTAGGAACGATTACAGCTTCGTTCGGCGGTGTGATTCGGGATATTCTTTGTAATGAGATACCGGTTATATTCCATAAAGAAATCTACGCTACTGCCTGTATTATAGGTGGCTTGTTCTATTTTCTTTTGATACAATTACCTATTGATGGGGCTTATGCCTACAGTGCGTCAATACTGATTATCATAATAGTCAGATTATTAGCGGTCAGGTTTCACATTGCCTTGCCAAGTATTTATAGGAAATCAAAAAATTAAGCGAATATTTGTGCTTATCTGGCAATTAACTTTTAGTTCACCACCTCAGCTTTAAGAATATAAATGTTTTGTGAAGGCCAGTCACCTTTTCCAACAGGTTGGGCATTGATCTTGTCAACAACGTCC
>JABDKZ010000111.1 GCA_013001935.1 Maribacter sp. | reverse complement strand
GAAGCGAATACTCTTCGAATGCAAAAGAAGAAAAGGTAGTAAACCCACCGCAGAAACCTACGGTAATAAAAAGAAGCTGATTTTCAGTTAAGAAATTCTCTTTGACTGTTAAGCCAAGGAAGAATCCTATGAGCAGGCAACCTATGATGTTAACACCAAAGGTTCCAATAAAAAAGGTTGAAAAATAAGGGTTGAGTGTTTTGCTAAGTATGTAACGTAGGCCGCTACCTATTCCCCCTCCCAGGAACACAAGCAATAACTGTTTCATTTCCTAAAGATAGGAATCTAAATTGCTTTTCTGTAGTCTGGAGTTGATAAATCTAAAGGATACACTGTGTTTCGCGACAATTCCGAAACATCTTTCGATGCACTGCCAGTTTTTCTTCCAGCTTGAGCAATACTAAAAAGCAATAACGCAGCATTAACTAGTACAAGAATAAAAAAAATGGTAAAGAAAGTAGTCATTAATTGGTTGTATTTGAAACTATAACGCAAAATTACTTCTTTTCTTATACTAGACGAACGAAAACCAATTTATGTTGTAAGAAGCTCAATTTTTGTAGTGAACGCAATTAAATTGTTAATTATTTAGCATTTGTTTAATTACAAATAGCATAATTATAAAAATGACAAAGAAGATACCTACCCATGTAACGCCTTTGTAGTTTTTCGAATGCAATTTCTTGTCTTTTTTATAGGATAAAGCGATTATCACTGCAAAAACGATCACAAATAATACAGCAAAAATTAATTGTCCTGTGCTGAACATATTCTTTATTTTAGCACAAAGCTAATCTAAAAGAGGAGAACATGAAAAACAAGATCGACGCCGTTGCATTATTTCACAATTCATTCGGATTGGGAGTTTCTGAAAACCCGAAGGCAGATCTGGGGACAGCTAAAAATACACTTCGCTTTAATCTGATGGATGAGGAAAACAAAGAGTATTTTGAAGCGGCACAGGAGAATAACATGGTTGAGGTAGCAGATGCGCTTGGCGATATGCTGTATATTTTATGCGGAACTATTTTGGAACATGGGATGCAACATATTATAGAAGAAGTCTTCGAAGAGATTCAACGAAGTAATATGAGTAAATTAGGTGCCGACGGTCAGCCAATATACAGGGAAGACGGGAAAGTACTGAAAGGGCCAGATTATTTTAAACCCAACATTAAGAAGATTTTAGACAAATAAAAAGAGTACCCCATAAAGGTACTCTTTGTCAAATGGTCAATTTATACTTTTTATAATACCTGATATCGCCAACCAAAAGGATCCGGTGCCTTATTGTATTGAATATCAGTGATACGCTTCTTAATTCGATCTGCATAATTATCTGATAATTCTGGAAGTACATAATCAGTATCCTGATATCCAAAACCTGAAATTGGCGAAATTACGGCCGCAGTTCCAGCTCCAAACATTTCCTTTAAACTCCCATTTTTGGAAGCAGCGACAACTTCTGCAACACTAATTTTTCTAATTTCTACTGCAATTCCTTCAGACTCTGCAATTGCTATCACACTTTTACGCGTAATTCCGTCTAAAATACGATCGCTTACCGGGCTGGTTAACAAGGTGTCATTTATACGAATAAAAATATTCATAGCCCCGGCTTCTTCAATATATTCATGCGTATTATCATCTGTCCATACTACTTGCTGGTACCCCTTTTTAACCGCCAGTTGTGTGGGATAAAACTGCCCGGCATAGTTGCCGCCTGCTTTTGCATATCCAACACCCCCATTGGCTGCACGTGAATATTTTTCTTCTATTAAGACCTTTAACTTCCCGGAAAAATATGCGCCGGAAGGAGCACAGGCAATGATAAATTTGTATTCATCGGCAGGAGATGCATGCAATCCTGTTCCGGAAGCAAATATAAAAGGTCGGATGTATAACGAACTCCCATCTTCCTTCGGGATCCAGTCCTTCTCAATTTGCAAAAGAGTTTTAAGACCTTCCATAAATATTTCTTTTGGAACCTCTGGTATAGAGATTCTTTTAGAAGAGATATTTAGTCGTTTCTGATTTTCTTCAGGTCTAAAAAGCCATATCTGATCCTCTTTATCTTTATACGCCTTCATTCCTTCAAATACAGATTGTCCGTAGTGAAATATTTTAGCAGCAGGATCTAAGGTAATTGACTGATATGGTACAATTTGAGGGGTTTGCCATTCCCCATTTTTAAAATCACACACAAGCATATGATCGGAATACACCTTTCCAAAAGGCAAATCGCTAAAATCTACTTCGCTTATTCTAGATGTTTTTACTTTTTCAACAATAATGTTTGTAACACTTGTATCCATTCCTTGCTTTTTAACAGTTCAAAATTAATCATTTATACCTAGTTGATACTTCTTTTTTTGCGTAAAAATCACCAGTTTTGTAGTGTCTATATAAATTTTGAAGGATATGAAAGGATTTAACATTTTACTTGTCATTTTTGTACTATTCTGGAGTTGTAAAGAACAGAAGAAAGAAGAAACTGTAACTGAAGAAACTGAAATGGTAGCTGATTACAGCGTTTTTG
>JABDKZ010000109.1 GCA_013001935.1 Maribacter sp. | reverse complement strand
GATCGTGATGTCACCTCGATAAAAAATGGAGCGTCTCTAAAAGGAAACAAAGGGTATACCACAGATGCGGGCACACATGTACCTTTGATTGCCTATTGGGATGGAAAAATCAAAAAAGGTAGCGTTAATGATAACCTAGTTGACTTTACTGATTTTCTACCCACAATTCTGGAAACTGCAACACAAAGCAAATTAGGTTCCATATTAACCGATGGTCATAGTTTTTACCAGCAACTCATTGGAGGAAAGTCGGAAGCAAGGAAATGGATTTTCTGCCATTATGAACCCCGTTGGGGGAATTTCGTCCCTCGACGTTATGTGCAAAACACAAAATGGAAACTGTATGAAAATGGGGAATTCTATAATCTGGAAAATGACCTGGAAGAGCAAAATCCATTAAATAACGATTTGCAGTCCGAAGCAGTTAAGGGAATTCATAAACAATTTCAAAAAGTATTGGCCAAATACCCGAGATTACAATAAACTTTTGGCATTAAATCAATACATTTGGTCAAGACCACCCAAACGTCATTCAATGAAAATCAGCGTCCTAGGTTTCGTTCTAATAGGCTATCTTCTTTTTACTTCATGCGAAGAAAGTCCTAAAAATGAAGATTCGAAGTCCCAAAAGCCCAATATCGTATTCATCATGTCAGATGACCACGCCTATCAAGCCATTAGTGCCTATGATGAAAAACTCATTCATACCCCTAATATCGATAGAATAGCCAAAGAGGGTATGCTATTTACAAACGCCACGGTCACCAATTCAATATGTGCTCCTTCAAGGGCTGTGATTCTGACCGGGAAGCATTCGCATATCAATGGGAAAATTGATAATCTTTCCCCTTTTGATACTACGAATATTACTTTTCCGCAAATTCTAAAGCAATCTGGCTACCAGACCGCCATGTTTGGAAAACTACATTTTGGCAATAACCCAAAAGGCTTCGATGAATTTAAAATACTACCGGGCCAAGGGGATTACTATAATCCTACGTTCAATACTTCTAAGGGAGATACTACGGTTATTGGATATGTTACCGATATTATTACCGATTTAACCTTGGATTGGCTCAAAGAGCGTAGAAACCCAGACAAACCTTTTCTTTTAATGTACTTGCACAAGGCCCCCCATAGATCTTGGTTACCTGCCGAAAGGCATTACAAGGAATTTACACAAAAGACATTCCCCTTGCCCAAAACGCTATTCGATACGTATAAAACCCGTGGTGAAGCCGCGGGAACAGCCGAGATGAATATCTTGAAACACATGGTTTTGAATTATGACAACAAGGTGCTACCTGAGGTTATTGAAGAATTGCAGATCGATGATCGAAAATTATTCGATCCCTTAGAGAAAATGAATCCCTCCCAGAAAGCAGCTTGGGATGCCGTGTATGATCCAATAAGCGAGGATTTTAAAAATAACTATCCCTTAATGAACGATTCTACCCTTATGATCTGGAAATACCAACGCTATATGCAAGATTATTTGGGTACAATTGCTGCTGTTGATGAGAATGTGGGGCGTCTTTTGAACTATCTGGATGACCAAGGGTTATCTGAAAATACGTTCGTGGTCTATACTTCAGACCAAGGTTTTTATTTAGGCGAACACGGTTGGTTCGATAAGCGTTTCATGTATGATGAATCGTTCAAAACCCCTTTATTGATTAAATGGCCCAACGTAATTACCCCTGGAACTACAGAAGATGAAATGGTTCAAAATTTAGATTTTGCCCAAACTTTTTTGGAAGTATCTGGTGTCATCGCACCAAGTGATATGCAAGGGGAAAGTTTGGTGCCATTAATTCAAGGACAAAAAGAAATTTGGAACAGGGATGCTGTTTATTATCATTATTATGAATACCCTGCCGAGCATGCCGTAAAAAGACACTATGGTATTGCCACCAAAGCACATAAATTGATACACTTTTACTACGATGTGGATGAATGGGAGCTTTACGACCGAAAAAAGGATCCCATGGAAATCAATAACGTCTATAACAATCCGGCATACCAACAAGTGGTACAGCAGATGAAAAATAAATTGACTGAAGTACGCAAAAAATATAAGGATTCTGATGAGCTCAGCAGTGGTTATATTGAACTTTATAAAAATAAAGGGTGGATCAAGGAGTAAACAAAATGGCAAAAAGTAAATGTCGCTTTTTGAGCCCTACCCAATTAAATCTGCGTTTGGTTCTTAGGTCCTATTGGCATATTCCTGTACTTTTTTTACTATAATTCGTAATTTCGACCTTCTTACTACTACTAATGGGATACCTAAAGGGTTAAAAAAACGTACCTTAACTATGGTAGATGGTTGAGATCAAGTGCATTCAATGAAAAAAATAGCTTGTTTATTGGTGTTTATAGCCTGTTGCTACTCTTGCAGTACAACGGGGGATGACTTCACTTTAATAAGTCAAAACCCAGGGAGTCCGTCTGGTAATAATCCAAATGAAGAGCCGAACACTACCGGTAGCAGTCAAAACAATACTGAGGCCAACCTTGATGATATTACCTCAGACTTTGAATCGCTAATGACTATTTACGACATTCCGGGGGCCCAAATAGCTATTACCAGATTCAATAAGATCATTTACCTCGAATCGTTTGGTAAGGCAGACCTACAAAACAATATAGCAGTAAATAAGAACTCAGTATTTAGAATAGCTTCAATCTCAAAACCCATTACCCTGACCGCTATTTCCAAGCTTGTGGCAGAGGGTAAATTACAATTGGATGATTTTATTTTCGGAGAAGAATCGCTTTTAGGCACTACTTATGGGAATCTCCCATACGAAGAGCAGGAAGAATCGATTACCCTTTACCATCTTGTTGAACATTTGGGAGGCTTCTCGAATGACCCCTATGATATTATGTTCGATGATATTGCGCTTACCCATTCAGACTTGATAACGAAGGTGTTGGATGAACGATCTTTGAAGTATTCCCCGGGATCCCAATACGAATATTCAAATTTTGGATACAGCCTTTTGGGTAGGATTATTGAGAAGGTTACTGGTATGTCCTACGAGGAATATGTAAAAGAGAAGATTTTAGCACCGATGAATATAAGCGGCATGAACATAAGTGGCAATACAAAGTCGGAAGCTTATGAAAACGAAGTCACCTATTATTCTAACTGGGGTGATCCCTATTCTATGAATGTCTCCAGAATGGATTCACACGGAGGATGGATTGCTTCAACCAAAGATTTGGCTTTGTTTGCCATGCATTCTGACTTGCAGGCATCCATACCAGATTTTTTAGGTCCCGATGAAGGTTTAAGCTATTTACAAAGTAGCAACTGGAACCATAATGGCGCCTTACCAGGAAGTTTAACCGTTCTACAGGTTAGCTATCCCGTCTCGTTTGTGGTTTTGACCAACAAAGGTGAGAGTAATTTTCAAGAAGTTATTCAAGCCATCCGTACTTTTATGAAGGATAAGATTGAGAATAGACAGGCATGGCCAAATAATGATGTTGTAGATGACCTTTGATTATCACCCCATGAAAGATTATCTGCTATCTGTTCGCTTATGCTATCCCCATAATTTCCTATCTTTTACAGAATAGGCCTCATTTAAAACAGCAATCAATACGGTATCATCAATTTCATCCAAAGCGGTATATCTAAGCGATTTCATCATTTTTCGATTAGCGATGATCATTTTATCCGGATGTAAAGTTAAATGCCTCGCTTGCCAAAATCCTACATCCACATAATCCTTAGATTGGTTTAGGTAACAGAACGGCTTATCATTGACATAGTAAAAGGGAATCCGGTATTTGTATTTTAAATCGACATCAGGAATGCTACGTTCAATGACGGATTGCAGGTGTAGCAAAATACCCCTAAAAGGTTCCGGTTGATTCAATATGTATTCTTCCGCGGGATTCATTAAAATTAAAGTTACCGATTCTTAATTGGAACGATACTTTTTTTACTAATTTGATGAGTAATAATAAAGCGCATAAACAAATTGAACGATATGAAGAAAATAGTTATAACCGCTGTCTTATTTTTTAGTATTGCATTTCTTTTTGCCCAATCACATTCACATCTTAGCAACAAAGCACTTACCTATCCCAATATTGAGGGTTACGTGACCTTAAAGGCCGATTTGCATATACATACTGTTTTCTCGGATGGCAATGTCTGGCCGACCATCCGCGTGCAAGAAGCCTTGCGTGAAAATCTGGACGCCATTTCACTAACAGAACATTTGGAATACCAGCCACATAAGGAAGATATACCCCATCCTGACCGGAATAGAGCTTATCATTTGGCAATGGAGGAAGCGAAAGACCATGAACTCTTAATCGTTCCCGGGTCCGAAATAACGCGTTCAGAACCTGTAGGCCATAGCAATGCCGTATTTATCAAAGATGCTAACCTACTAATGGGCAATCAACCTGAATTGCCTTTTTGGGAAGCAAAAAAGCAAGACGCCTTTGTTTTTTGGAACCACCCAGCTTGGCATGCCCAAAGTCCGACAGGAAATCCCAT
>JABDKZ010000108.1 GCA_013001935.1 Maribacter sp. | reverse complement strand
TTCAGAGTCAATCGGTTTTAAATCAGCGGGATTTCTGTCCTGCGCTTGTGCTGAATAAATACAAAAGGATAGAACGAAAATCGTCATATAAATTAAGAAGTTGGTCATTCTTGATTTCATGATTGTTATAGTCTATAAATACTGACTAATGTTTGCTAAGTTGTTGATTATCAATAGTCATTTTTCTCATCAATTTTGGGCGCTCAAACCTGGGGAATTCTGCCTAACGTCCTCGCATAAACGCAGTAAGCCCGCATAGGGCTTATTGCCGTTTTATGCATTGTTGTGCTTTCGTTTTATTAATCATTTATTAATGAACTTATCTGATTTATAGCAACCTTCGATTCCTTCATACTTGTAAGGATAACCCAACCATGAAACATTTTAGGATATTCAAAGTAATTCATTGAAATATTTGATGCTTTAGTTAGGCTTTTAAGTTTTCTGCAGTCTGCAACAAGCAAATCATGAGTTCCAATAAAAACAGAAATCTTACCTAATCCTGAAAAATCTCCATATATCGGACTTACCCGATAGTCTTTCAAATTAAGTTCTCCGGCAAATGCCTTCCCTGCTATTTGCAGCGGTTCTATACCAAGTATTTTATCCTTTTTGTCAATTTCCAATATGTCTTCATTACTCATTGTCACATCCAACCATGGGAAGAGTAAGATGATTTGATTGGGTTGAGGTTTGTTTTCTTTGCTCAAGTACATGGCAAACCCCAGCGCAAGGCCTCCTCCAGATGAGTCACCCATCAAGTCAATGTTTTCTGGTGAGTGTTTATTAAGTAATTCCTGGTACACTTGACCAACAAGATCTATTGCATTTTCACAATTTGAACTTGGAGCTAAGGGATAATCCGGTATAACTATAGTTGCATTTGTTTTGAGAATAAGTTCTTCGGCAAACTTCCAGTGGTACTTTTTTATTGTAGATACATAAGCTCCACCATGCAAATAGAGAATAATCTTGTCGGAAGCGTTTTCCTTGGGTTTAATTGTCCAAACTTTTCTATTGTTTACTATGGATTCCTGAATATCATACTTTTTGTACATGGATTTTGGAGCGGGAACTGGGACTTCAGTTGATGTACTTTGATTTGCCTTTTTAATCATATCACGACCTTTTTTTACCCCAAAGAGGGAGGACATGCTTTGAATCATCTTTGAAGTAAAACTCGGTTTTTCCGAGTGAATATAGGTTATTGATGAATCCATTTCTGTTTGACCTTTCATCATATTTGTAGAAAATATGAATATGATTGAAATTAATATAGTTGAGCAATAATTTTTCATAATAAGGATTTGATACTTTCTAGGTAAGACGATTCTAAGTCTGAACGCTCAGCATATCTGATCGGCCGAAGCGACAGCGAGGCTGGCATGATATGCAGTGTTAGAGATAGGCTCTCTTTCACTTCACTTCTAGTTCTAGTTTCTTCCCTAAACCGATTTCGATTATTTTTCTTAACGTTCTAAGTTCAATGTCTGATTTATTATTCTCTATTCTTGAAATGTAGTTCCTTGTCGTGCCACATTTAGAGGCTAATTCTTGTTGTGTAATTCCAGCATTTTCTCTTTCTGATTTTATCAATTCCCCTACTTTATATCTTTCATTTCGCTTGACATCAGGTTCGCTATTTTCGTAAATAACAAGAGGATCAAGATCAAAGGCTACATCAAATGTTTTACCACTTGCAAGCTTGATAACCTTGCGTACACTTTCCCAAGTCAATGTGTTATTACCAATTGACACTGTTCTAAATATTTTGGGATCCATAATTTTGGTCCTCATCTTATCCCTCTTAAAATTCAATTTTATAAAGAGTTTTTCGAAATCTATTATTCTATGTTCCCCATTGTTAAAGGCACAATAAATCTTAAATCCCCTTACCGCGTTAATTCGTATGATTCTAGGGATTGCATTAATCTTTCTCATTTTCCATTAGTTTAGATCATCCCAAATTGACTTTAGGTCCTCCCTGTTCTCTTTAGCCCATTTTAGAATTAATTTCCTTTTATTTCTTGGCAAGTCCCCCTTAAGGATGACACTTGTCTCGATTTCGATTAAGGCATCATATTCGGCAATGACAGCATGAAAATGCGGAGGTGCATGATCATCAAAGAATAGTTCAATTTTCACACCGTCGATTATATAGAATGTTGGCATCGAATGGTACCTAATTAGGTACTAAGATACAATATCTCCTGAGACAATGCAAGTGTTCCAGGGGCTTCTCTTCGTAGTTGCTTATCTCTAACGGTTAGTGTATGAGCAGTAGCGGATTTATATGCACTACCATTCGGATTACAAGATACTGAATTAAAACAAAAAACGGTTCAAGTTTGCACCTAAACCGCTATTGCTTATACACCGTGTTGTGCGTAGTTTTCGTTTATTATACTCTAAATATTTAAAGATTGAAATCCAAATACAACCTTCAGTTGAAACAATTAAAGTATTTCAAACCTGATTCTGAAATAAGTCGTCCTCTTAGTGCTTTGGTCTGTCTCGAGCTGGTCCAGTAAACTGTTAAGATTATTTCCAGCAACATCCTCAAATCCACTATCCACTACAATTTCGTAGTTACCCTTTTGCCATTTTTCAACAGGGGTGAAGTGCAGAACTGATTCGCTTT
>JABDKZ010000036.1 GCA_013001935.1 Maribacter sp. | reverse complement strand
TTTTCCATAAACCTAAAAAAATCAAAAGGCCAGAAAAGTCCGTTTACAAATAAATCCTGGATGCCCTCAAAGAATGCTTTCATCTTATAGTATATTTACAAAGCAAAAATATGAAAACCGCAGAAACTATCTAAATTTAATGATTGAAAATTGGATGGCGAATTTCTTCAGCGTAGATGTTATAATCCAAGATTGTAATATAGCTAATGCATAAGGGTCTAAAGCGGAGCTTAGCACAAAGGGGCAAATAAAAATGATTATTGAATTTTAGAAAGTTACTTACCCATGATTTCAGGCATTTTTGGCAAAACAAAACCAATTAACTATATAATTGTTCTTTCCTTTTTATTTCTGTTTTACTGGTTTGTTCATTTTGTTCTCTATCAGCGGGTTTATGGGGTTGAACAATTAGTGGGGCAAGTAGCTGTACTTGCAGTATTACTTTTTACTTTTTTTATTGTCAATTTCGTGGTCATTCGGAACAAGTTAACGGGGGCTAACTCATATACAATTCTCTTTTTTGCACTTTTAATGGTCATTTTCCCAGAGACCCTGACCGACCATAATGCCATTCTCTGTAATTTTTTCCTTTTGCTGGCAACAAGAAGGATTATTAGCATGAGATCCCTTAAAAATGTGAAAAACAAGATTTTTGATGCCTCGCTATGGATTTTGTTCGGAAGCCTATTCTATGACTGGGCGATGTTATATCTTTTAGTAGTTTTTATTGCGATTTATATCTATGAACCAAAGAATTTAAAAAATTGGCTTGTACCCTTTGCCGCAGGTTTTGTGGTGTTTATGACCTGTTATGGTTTTTTGGTTTTGACCGGCAACCAAGATTTCTTATTTAGACACTATCAATTTTCAATAAAATTCGATGCTGATTATTATTTAAATTGGGTCAATAGTCCCAAACTCATCATTTATACCTTGCTCTTTTTTATGCTTTCCATATTTTCTTTTTTAAAGCTTGGCAAGTCTGGTGTCGGTAAAATTGTGACGACACGGCTCATTGTATTCTCTTTTATAATAGGGTTGCTTTTAAATGTTCTGATTTCGACGGATGAATTGCATCCTATCCTTTTAACATTCTTCCCCGCGGCTGTATTAATGACCAATTATGTAGAATGGATCAAGCGCGATAATATAAAGGAAATCGTATTACTGTTTTCAATATTTATCCCCTTTATCATATTCTTATCTATCATGATTTTAAAGTAAATAGAGGTATCTTTGCATAAAACAATAGTTAATGTTCAGTTCATTTGCCAACCGTATTTTTGAGGAAAGTATTTCTAAATATCACCAAATAGACCAGGTGAACCAGCCTTTTGAAAATCCATATGCCAAAGATGATATAGCGCATTTGTTATATCGAAAGAATTGGATCGATACCGTTCAGTGGCATTATGAGGATATTATTCGGGATCCGGCTATTGATCCGGTCGCAGCCTTAAAACTAAAACGACAAATAGATAGTAGCAACCAAGATAGGACTGATTTGGTAGAATACATTGACAGTTACTTTCTTAAAAAATACCAGTCAATTCAGATAAAGGACAATGCCAGTATAAATACTGAAAGTCCGGCCTGGGCTATAGACAGATTGTCTATTTTGGCACTCAAAATATATCATATGCAAGAAGAGGTGAATCGCAAGGATGCCTCCCCGGAGCATATCGATAAATGCCAGCAAAAATTAAATGTACTTCTCGAACAACGCGTTGATCTTTCTACGGCCATAAATCAATTACTTGGCGATATTGAAGCGGGCACTAAGTATATGAAGGTCTATAAACAGATGAAGATGTACAACGACGATGAACTCAATCCTGTTCTTCGCGGCGATAAGTAAAATTTCATTGATAAATGGGCAATACTAAACACCTATTGGTAATTCGCTTGTCGGCCATGGGTGATGTTGCCATGATGGTACCGGTCATTAAATCGTTGTTAGATTCGTATCCTAATCTGAAAATCACAATACTCACGAAAGGAGCTTTTAGACCAATTTTCAAGGGATTGGATAATATAACTGTTCATGTTGCGGATGTGACGGGCACGCATAAAGGGATTGGCGGACTATGGAAATTGTATAAAGAGCTTCAAGCCTTGCAATTAGACGCCGTTGCAGATTTACATAATGTACTTAGAAGTAATGCCTTAAAACTGTTATTTCGCTTGAATCGTACGCCATTCGTGCAAATTGACAAGGGAAGAAAAGAAAAAAAGGCTTTGACCACTGTAAAGAATAAGGTTTTTGCCCCATTGAAATCAACACACCAACGCTATGTTGATGTGTTTAATGAATTAGGGTTTTCGTTTTCATTTCCCGACGCTAATTTCTTGAATAGGAATGTTTTATCCGAAAAGGCCCTGAAAATTGTTGGAAGCGATAATCGGAAATGGCTGGGCATAGCCCCATTCGCAGCATTTTCAGGAAAAATGTATCCACAGCACTTAATGCGGGAAGTGGTTCAGGAATTAAATAATACCAATAAGTATAAAATATTTCTTTTAGGGGGTGGTGCCAAGGAAAAAGGCCTTTTAGATAAATGGGAAATCGAAAGCCAATCATGCATCAATTTAATTGGAAAGTTGTCTTTTGATGAAGAATTGGCCTTAATCTCTAACCTGGATCTTATGCTTTCCATGGACAGTGGCAATGCCCATTTGGCAGCCATGTACGGGGTTCCAATTGTTTCACTTTGGGGAGTAACGCATCCATTTGCCGGGTTTTATCCCTATGGCCAAGACCCTGAGAATGCCCTGTTGGCAGACAGAAATAGCTACCCCTTAATACCAACATCGATCTATGGGAATAAATTACCCAAGGGATATGAAAGTGTCATGGAGACCATTCAACCAAATGATGTTGTCAGCAAAATAAATCGCTTATTAAATAAGAAGTAAAGTTATTCTCTATATCGCAGCCTGTTTTATCTCAATAGATTTAAAGTATTGCTTAAGTTGTGCCATAAATCGGTATTTACGGGCACTAGGTGAATTTTCTACCATTAATGTGCGTATACCTAAATAGGAGCTCATTAAGAATAAAGCAACACCTTCAGCATCGACGTGCCTATCAATGTGTCCGTTGAATTTACCTTTCTGAATCGCTGAAACCAAATTAACTTCCCAGATTTTAAGGATATCGTTCAAGTGTTTCATTATATTTTCATTTCTTCCATTAAACTCATTAATGAAGTTGTTCAGAACAAATCCAAAATCCAGTTCATTGTGTACAGCTGTTTCCAATGCATTTTCGAAACAATCTGTAATTAGTTCCAAAGCATTGTCATGACCTTCAATAGGCTCAATAAGCATACTGTAAACTCTTCGTACCAATAAGTTTTCGATAATTTGCG
>JABDKZ010000022.1 GCA_013001935.1 Maribacter sp. | reverse complement strand
AAAGCGCTCCGATATTGAGTTTAAAATCCCGACTCTGAGCACCAATTTTGTGAAAAAGAGTTTTGGTCATCATCCAATTAAGCCTATTGGTCTCATGCCGTGGAATCTGGCATTGAAGAATCTTGGTTGGCCGCTTTTTCGTGCCATGACCGATACCAAAATGGTATTAATTACCGACAATATTTTGTTCGATCGTAAATTCCATAATCCGTTTGTCAACAACTTGAAATCCATAGCTCTTTTTGCGCCATTTTGTAAAAAAAAGAAGATTCCCATTGTCTTCTATAATTCATCCATTGGGCCCATTGATCATGAAGTGGGCAGAGTCGCCCTGCAGAAAGTGCTTGATGTCTCACCGCTGGTCATTACCAGGGACGAACAGACAAAGAAACTAATCGAGGACAATAACCTCAGCCATCCTGAGATTGTTATTCATGCAGATTGTGCTTTGAATACCCAAGTACCTTCCCCTCAGCGCCTTAACGAGATAATTGCCAAGGAATCTCTTTTTTCTAATACCAAAGGAACAATTGGATTTAATGTTAATGCATACATTGATAATTGGAGTGAGACAGGGACATTAAATCGAGAAAATTTTTGTGCTGTTATTGCTGGAACAGCCGATGACCTGATCGAAAAGCTCGATGTCGATATTTTGTTCACCGTCAGCCAAATTATGGATATGAAGGTGACTCTGGAATGTGTTCAGCAGAGCCGCTATCAGTCACGAATAAAAGTCGTGGGCAATTGCGATTACACCTATCAGGAATTAACTGGTTTGTTAAGTAAAGTTGATGTTCATGCCGGTTTGCGCACTCATACCCTGATTTTTTGTTCCGCTGTTGGTACACCAGCAATTTCAATTAATGCGTATCCAAAGAGCGCCGGATTTTTAAAAACAATCGGCATGGGCGACTGGGCCATAGATTTTGCAGATTTATCCATAGAAAACCTGTCAACCATTATGACGAAGTGCTGGGAAGAACGTCATAGTTTAGCTAAAAATATGGCACCTGTTGTTGAGCTCGAAAAGAAAAAATCACGTGATAGTGTAGATATGGTAAGTAAAATTCTTGACTCATTATAACCACTCATAATGAAAGCTGAACAGATGGTTCGGAGATTTATTAATAAAAAATACTAGTCATGTCAATGCCGTCAGAAATAAAGGACATATCTAAATTGATTATTTATCCTCTTTTGCAAATAAACGGATGAAAAAAAAAATATCTAGGCGGACTATATTTGCAAAGGTAATAATCAGTGGTTGTTTTTTCTGGATATTATTCTCCTTTGTTCAAACCGATCAGTTTCTAAAAGTTGCTTCGCGTATCAATTGGTTCTATCTTACATTCTCTTTTATACTCATTCCCGTCATGTTGATTGTCAGTAGTTTGAAGTGGAAAATGATTCTTGATCTGCACGAGAAAAAAATTCCTTTTTATCAATTAATCAGGATATATTTGATAGGTTATTTTTTTTCAAATTTGTTGCCTTCTACTGTTGGTGGGGATGTCGTTCGATCATATTACAGTGGGAAAATAATCAACAACCAATCTTTTTCAGCCATTGCTATCTTTATCGAACGATTCTCAGGTATTTTTATCCTTCTTTTTTTAGTTGTTATCTCGCCGTTGTTAAACCTTGATCTCTACAAAAGTCCTTATATTTATATCCCGAGCATTGTTTCAATCGTCCTGATCCTTATAACCTTTTGGATATGGAGGGCACAACAACCTTTGGAGCTGCTCCATCAACTTGCCCGAGTAATCTTCTCCTTTTTGTATAAATCAGCTTCTCTTCCTGGTCTTACAGGGTTTACATCGATTATCAAGGTATTGGAAAAATTATATCAGAATATCTACCGGCGGACGGAAAAGCTCCATAATGAACTGAAAACTTCTGTTAATACCATCAAACAAGACAGGTCTCTTTTATTTAAAATCATCTCTATAACGATTCTTTTTTATCTGTTTACCTGGCTCAATGTCTATGTGGCTTTCATGGCGTTTGGTATCAAACCAGGATTTCTCAGTACCTGCGCTCTTGTCCCGACGGCCCTGTTTATGGCTCAGGTGCCAGTGACTATCTTGGGTAATATGGGATTCTTTGAATCAGTTTTTGTTTTATATTTTCTGATAATTGGTATACCCGGAGCTGAAACATTGGCCATGGGTTTATTGCTTCGACTTAAAATGCTAACTATTGGTGGCGTAGGTTACCTGGTGTATCTGTCATACAGCCATGAAAAGTATATAGGAGAAGAAATTGATCAATTTGATCGATCCGTCCAGTAAAGAAATCTGGTATCGGATTAATGTAGGTGACCAGGGTCCAAAATTGGCAAAAGAAAATCTTAAAGCTCTTTTTGTCATTGACACTTAAATTTCCTCAACCTGATGCATAGAACTATGCCTGAAAAAATTACAGGAGCCATTCAAGAACAACTTGCACAACCAGGGAGTTCTTTTAGAAAATACCAACAATCGGTGGTTGGTAACACGAGGTTCATTGATCTAATGTTGTATGAGGTTATTAACCTCGTTTGTATGTCATTGCCGTCATTACCTAAAAGGTTCGGGTACCGTTGGCGTCGAATTGGCTTGTCGATAATCTCTGATCACATAGGTGAAAATGTACAGATAGGGCCTAACAACTCATTTTTACAGCCTAAAAAATTACATTTGAAAGATAATGTAGAGACAGGAAATGATGTAACTTTTGGTATAAAAATAACAGGTGGCGGTATTATTCTAAGAGAAAATGTTACTATTGGCGATAACACAATTTTTAATTGTTCCGGTGGCACAATTACCATAGGAAGAGGAACAAAGATCCAAAACGATTGTCGTCTGGGGTCTTTAAAAGGGCTTACGGTCGGAGCTTTTTGTACAATAGGCCAGCACACTTGCATTTCTGGAGCCGGGCACACTTTCTCGGATCTGAATCGACCGATAATAAATCAACCTTTGGTTTCCAAGGGGCACACAGTAATTCAAGACGGCGTTGAAATTGGGGAGAGGGTTACTATTTTAGATGGAATTTTTATTGGCCACAAAAGTAAGATAGCCGATGATTCATTGGTGATAAAAGATATTCCTCCTGAATCTCAAGTATCCGGCATTCCCGCCAGAAGTTCTTACTAAGAAAGTATAGAGAAAATGCAGCATTATTATTACAGATTTCTGCGTTGGTGTCCGGGTGCTCTTGGTTTATTGTTACGGCAAAAACTCTATCCGCGTCTCTTCGGTAAATGCGGTCAGAGTGTATTGTTCGGCCGCTTTGTAGATCTTGTCC
>JABDKZ010000009.1 GCA_013001935.1 Maribacter sp. | reverse complement strand
CTTATTTGATTAAAATACTCTTGTAGCGTTCTAGGTTTTTCAGTGCAATACCAGTGCCTCTTACTACGGCACGTAATGGATCTTCAGCAATATAAACCGGTAAATCAGTTTTTTGGGAAAGTCTTCTCCAATCCTCTCAACATAGATCCACCTCCGGCAAGGTATATGCCGGTATTATAAATGTCTGCAGCCAATTCAGGCGGTGTTTGGGATAAGGTTTCCATAACCGCATCCTCAACCCTTAAAATTGATTTGTCTAATGCCTTTGCAATTTCCCTGTACGATATTTGTACTTGTTTTGGTTTACCGGTAAGCAAGTCACGCCCTTGAACCGATTTTTCTTCAGGGGGCGATTGTAAGTCTTCTGTTGCTGAACCAATATCAATTTTTATCGCCTCTGCAGTACTCTCACCAACATAAAGGTTATGTTGGGTACGCATATAGTATATTATATCATTAGTGAAGACATCACCTGCGATTTTTACTGACTTATCACAGACAATTCCGCCCAAGGCAATTACAGCAATTTCTGTTGTTCCACCGCCTATATCAACAATCATGTTTCCCTTAGGTTGCATTATATCCAGACCTATACCAATAGCCGCAGCCATAGGTTCATGTATGAGATATACTTCTTTACCATTAACCCGTTCAGCAGATTCCTTTACAGCCCGCATCTCTACCTCAGTGATTCCCGAAGGGATACAAATAACCATTCGCAACGCGGGTGGAAACCATTTTTTCTTTAGGGCAGGTATGTTCTTTATGAACATATTGATCATCTTTTCAGAAGCATCAAAATCTGCAATTACCCCGTCTTTCAGCGGTCTAATGGTCTTAATGTTTTCATGTGTTTTTCCTTGCATCATATTGGCTTCCTTGCCAACAGCAATTATTTTACCAGTAATACGATCTCTGGCTACAATAGACGGACTGTCCACAACAACTTTGTCCGCATGAATTATGAGGGTATTTGCCGTACCTAAGTCAATAGCAATTTCCTCGGTCAAGAAATCAAAAAATCCCATTTGATGTTATTAGGTTGTAAATTATATGGTGCATTTCATCGACAAAAGTAGTAAAATTAATGCTTAAAATGACGTGTGCCCGTCATTACCATAGCAATATCGTTTTCATTGCAATAATCAATGCTCAGCTGATCCTTAATAGAACCACCTGGTTGTATTACACTGCTTATGCCACTTTTATGCGCGATTTCAACACAATCAGGGAAAGGGAAAAATGCATCACTGGCCATAACCGCTTCATTGAGGTCAAAATTGAATGATTTTGCTTTATGTATGGCCTGGTTTAAGGCATCTACGCGCGAGGTTTGCCCCGTACCACTAGCGCAAAGTTGTTTGTTCTTTGCCAATACAATGGTGTTGCTCTTTGTATGTTTACACAGTTTTGAAGCGAAAATCAAATCTTCCATTTCCCGAGCAGAAGGCTCTTTTCCGGTGACGTAATTTAATTCGGCTACCGTATCGGTTTTATGGTCTCTATCTTGGACTAAGACACCATTTAAACATGTTCTAACAATGGTGTTGGGTAATTCAACTTCATTCTGGATCAGTATTATCCTGTTTTTCTTTCCTTTTAAAACTTCAAGGGCATCTTCAGCGTAACTTGGCGCAATGACCACTTCACAAAAAAGACTGTGTATTTCCTCTGCTGTGGGCTTGTCTATTTCAACATTGCTGATCAAGATTCCTCCAAATGCGGAAATCGGATCACCGGCAAGTGCATCTACATAGGCTTGGTGAATTGTATTGCGCGTTGCCAAACCACAGGCATTATTGTGCTTTAGAATAGCGAATGTTGGATCATCTTTACGGAATTCGTTCATTAGATTAACTGCGGCGTCAACGTCTAACAAATTATTGTACGAAAGTGCCTTACCGTGCAGTTTGGTGAACATAGCCTCAAAATCGCCAAAGAAGAATCCTTTTTGATGTGGGTTTTCGCCATAACGTAATACCTTTCCTTGTGTCTCACTTATTTTTAAAACAGCTTCTTCATGATTTTTATTGAAGTAGTTAAAAATAGCTGTATCATAATGTGAAGAAACATTGAAGGCCTTTGCAGCGAACTTTTTGCGTTCATCCAATGAAGTATTTCCATTTCCGGAAGTAATTATTTCCAGAAACTCGCTGTAATCCTCCATAGAGGATACACAGAGTACATCCCTATAATTCTTTGCCGCCGCACGGATCAAAGAAATGCCCCCTATATCTATTTTTTCAATGATTTCCTGTTCAGGGGCACCGCTTGCCACCGTTTTTTCAAAAGGATAAAGATCCACGATCACTATATCTAATTGGGGTATTTCAAATTCCTCAAGTTGGGCAACGTCGCCTTCATGATCTTGTCTGTTCAATATGCCTCCAAATACCTTGGGATGCAATGTTTTTACCCTACCACCTAAAATAGAAGGATAACTTGTTACATCTTCAACTGGCACAACATCAATCCCTAAATCTTTAATAAACGTTTCTGTACCTCCAGTAGAATAAATGGAAATACCAAGTTCGTTTAATTTTTTAACGATGGGTTCTAGGCCATCTTTATGAAATACAGAGATAAGGGCGGAGGTAGCTTTTTTAGTGCTCATTTTACATTGGTGGGATTAAAGTTCTAAGCAAACAAAAGTAATTTTTTTGCTGCTAATAAACTGTTCAGGTTATCAACAAAACGGTAAAAGTTTTAACCAAAACCATGGGATTAAAGTCTTTTGAATATTTTATTGAACTAAAATTGAACTTTCTTAGGTTTTCATTATCAAATTTAAACCCGTACAAAAGTTTTGTGAAAACTTTTCATCAAGAATAATTGCTTTAAATTTTACTTGGAGTGTTTAAAGAAATTTGGCGACTTGGGCGTTTACGAATTCCAAAAGTTCTACATCTTCGTTAGTAAAAGGGTTAAGCGTGTTCGAATCAATATCGATTTGGCCTATGTTTGCTCCATTTAAAAAAAGAGGTACAACAATTTCTGATTTTACATTTAGGTTACAAGCAATATAATTGTCCTGGGCTTTTACATCAGAAACCACAAAATTTTTGTTGCTTACCGCCACTTGACCACAAATACCCTTCCCAAAGGGTATGATAGTATGTTCCGTGGGTTCACCTGCAAAGGGACCGAGTTTTAATTCGTCCTTGTCCCCATTCTTAAAATAAAACCCTACCCAATTATAATAGGTTACACTGTCTTTCAACAACTTACATATTTTCTGTAAACGTGCCTCTATTGAAGTGTCAACATCTGATAATATCGCCGTTATTTTTGGCCTTAGGTCAGTAAGCATTTCTATATTTTTTGCTAATATATTAAATACCATAGTACTTTTTAGGATATATTAACCTGATACTATTAACCTTAAAATTTCGTTAATCATTTGTAGTCAAATTAATACTCAGTTCATTAATTTGTATTTTTGCCATTGTGAAAGACTTCGCATTTAAAATAGTATCAATATCAATGGCTTTTCTGCTATTGGCCTCTACAACTACCTGGAAGGTGGAGAAACATTTCTGTATGGGCCACTTGGTTGATTTGGCTTTTTTTACAGATGCGGAGGACTGCGGAATGTCTATGCAATCAATGAATGATGCTACCACGCAACAACTCGAGGACTCCTGTTGTAGTGAAGAAGTTATTTTAATTGATGGGCAGGATGATTTAAAAATCGCATTCGATAATTTAAGCGTTGATCGGCAATTTTTCCTTATCGCTTTTGCATATTCCAACACAACTCTTTTTAATGTTTCAGCGCAAAAACGTGCTGCCAACGAATATTATCCACCTCCCATATTGGTTCGGGACATACAGCTTCTAGACCAAGTTTTTCTTATTTGATTAATTAGTATTTCTGCGCCATAGTAGAAGTCATATGGATATTACCTAGGTGATAATCCATAGAATATACGTTTTAACGGATACAAATTAATCAAATAAGACAATGAATAATACGTACAAAATTTCGGGAATGACTTGTGACGGATGCGTTGCAAGTATAACCAATGACCTTATTAAAGTAAATGGTGTCACAAAAGTAGCGGTAAGCCTGGAAAAAGGAGAGGTAGATATTGTTACCGATCGGCATATTATGCTGGGAATTTTGCAATCCGCTATTTCGGATAAATATAAGCTGCATTCAAAAAAGGAGCATGCGGGTAAGGATAGTTTTAAGGCTGACTCCAATAAGTCAACGATTAAGCAGTTATGGCCCTTGTTCTTGATCTTCATGTATTTAATTGCGGCGGTCTTTCTACTAAACTTCAAGGACTGGGCTGCAACAAGTGCCATGTTGGATTTTATGGGGTTATTCTATATAATTTTTAGCTTTTTTAAACTTTTAGACCTCAAAGGATTTTCAAATAGTTTTAGGATGTACGACCCCTTGGCCAAAAGGCTTCCGATTTATGGGTTTGTATACCCTTTTATTGAATTAGCCCTGGGCTTAATGTTCTTGATGCGTTTCCAAAGCACCGTTGCATTAATACTAACTATGGTAGTATTAGGTCTGACCACAATTGGTGTTTCAGCAACGCTACTGGATAGAAAGCAGATACAATGTGCCTGTTTAGGGACTGTTTTAAAACTACCAATGACCAAAGCTACATTCATAGAAAATATGATAATGTTGGTTATGGCAATTACATTATTGATTTCAAATTTTTAAAATATATAAATGAAGAATATCATTATAATTTATAGCCTACTATTTCCGTTGCTCTGTTTTTCGCAAGAAAAGATAGAGGGTATGGTGATGGAGGCCAATTCAGAAAACAAACATTTGGGACTGGCAGGGGCAAATGTGTATTGGATGGGTTCTCAAATGGGCACCATTACCGACGAAGAAGGCTTGTTCAGTATTCCTTTTACCAAGGAATACAACAAACTGATTATTAGTTTTGTGGGTTTTGAATCAGATACTTTGACCATTAATGAACCCAAAATGGTACATCATTCCTTAAAGCCGTCAAACCAATTGGATGAGGTTGTCATACAGAAAAAACGTGATGCGGTTCAAAAGGCGTATTACAGTGCACAAAATGTTGTTACAGTGAATAGTGCAGAACTGCTAAAGGCAGCTTGTTGCAATCTTTCGGAAAGTTTTGAAACCAATCCCGCTATTGACGTCAATTTTTCGGATGCACTAACAGGGACCAAGCAGATTCAAATGTTAGGACTTACGAGTCCGTATTTGTTGATTACCCAGGAAAATATACCAATGGTGCGCGGTGCTTCACAAGCATTTGGCCTTACATTTACGCCGGGAACCTGGGTAGAGAGCATCCAGATTACTAAAGGTGCAGGGAGTGTTGTCAATGGGTATGAAAGTATCTCCGGCCAAATAAATACCGAGCTGGTAAAGCCTTTGACCGATAAATCTATTTTTGTTAATGGGTATGCCAATCAGAATGGTCGCTTGGAATTAAATACCCATTTTAATAAGCAACTAACCGATAAACTAAGCACAGGGCTATATATTCATGCTAACCGAAGGGATCAAAAGGAAGATAACAACAAAGATGGATTCTTAGATGCTCCCTTGGCCAATCAGATCAACATTTTGAACCGTTGGCAATACCAGAACCCGGAAACCGGATGGGTCAGTTTTATCAATGTTCGTTTCCTCAATGATGAAAAACAAGTAGGACAAACTGCCTTTGATCCAATTACCGATAAGTTTACGACAAACGCTTGGGGAAGTGAAATTGATACAAGACGTTTTGATTCTTCCTTAAAATTGGGTTATGTCTTTCCAGAACTTCCTTTCCAAAGCATGGGATTTCAAGCTTCTTATAGTAATCATAAGCAAGACTCGTATTTTGGATTTAATCGTTACGATATAACCCATGAGAGTATTTATTCCAACCTTATTTTCAATTCCATCTTGGGCGATACCCAAAATAAGTTTAAGACAGGGCTTACTTTTGCCTATGATGGTTACGATGAATTGGTTAATTCACAAAGCTTTGACAGGGATGATAACTCGGTCGGAGTATTTTTTGAATACAGCTATGATGATTTGGAGAAGCTAAGTCTAACAGCTGGTTTAAGGATAGACACCCACAATCGTTTGGGTACTTTCGTCACGCCAAGATTCCATTTGCGATATACACCTTGGGAAAAAGCAAGTTTAAGGGGATCTTTTGGGAGAGGCAAACGGGCAGCCAATATCTTCGCTGAAAACCAGCAGCTATTTGGCTCTTCACGACAGATACGTTTGTCAGCGGAAAGCGGTACTATTTATGGATTGGATCCTGAAGATGCATGGAATTACGGCCTAAGCTTTTTACAAGGTTTCGATTTGTATGGGCGACCGGGAAATATAACGCTGGATTTTTACAGGACCGATTTTAAAAATCAAATTGTAGTAGATTGGGAAAATCCGCAAGAAGTTTCATTTTATAATTTGGATGGAAAAAGTGAAGCGAATAGTTTTCAATTGGAAGTGAATTATGAAATTTTGAAAAACGTGGACCTTCGTACGGCCTATAAGTATTACGATGTAAAAACCGATTACCAATCAGGGCTATTACAAAAACCATTGCAGGCCAAACATCGCTTTTTTGCAAACCTAGGCTATGAAACAGCGCCAAACGAAAAAGGATCCCAATGGCGTTTTGACTATACCTTGCATACCTTGGGTAGGCAGCGATTACCAAATACTTCAACTAATCCTGTGCAATATCAGTTAGGTGATTATTCGGGCTCCTATAGTCTTATGAACGCCCAAGTCACAAAAGTTTTCAATACGCATTTTGAAATCTATATAGGGGGCGAAAATTTGACTAATTTTACCCAAGACAATCCGGTATTAAGTGCAGATGACCCATTTGGCCCATATTTTGATACTAGTATTGTGTACGCCCCGATCATGGGAAGAATGTTTTATGGCGGATTTAGATTTAAATTATAAATAAATTTTAAAAAAATATAATGAAAAAAGCAATTTTAGGAATCACAATGATGATACTAGCGACCGTTTCATTTGCACAGGAAAAGAATAAAAAAATGTCTTTTGAAGTTGATGGCAAATGTGAAATGTGCAAAGCGCGTATCGAGAAAGCGGCATTGGGTGTAAAAGGGGTTAAGTATGCGTTATGGGATATTCCTTCCCATGAACTTTCATTGATTATAGATGAACGAAAGACAAACCCCATGAAAATTAAAACGGCATTGGTGGCTGTTGGTCACGATACAAAAGAGCTAAAGGCTACCGAGGATGCTTATGATGAGATACATCCGTGTTGTAAGTATCGAGAAGATGATGCCGATGATAGTGACAAGCATTAAAAACTGAAATCTCTAAATAAAATCGCCCTAACAATGATGTCAGGGCGATTTTTTTTATGAATATAATGTATTAATTCACGTGTGACCTTTTACATCATTCCTGGCATTCCGCCGCCACCTGGCATCGGAGGCATTGGAGGTGTATCTTCCTTAATATCGGTCAATGCACATTCGGTAGTCAAAATCATTCCAGCAACCGAAGCAGCATTTTCCAAGGCGATTCTTGTCACTTTGGTAGGATCAATAATACCGGCTTTGAACATTTCAACATATTTCTCTGATTTGGCATCAAAACCAAAGTCACCTTTACCGTCTTGAACTTTTGCTGCCACAACAGAGCCTTCACCTCCGGCGTTTTCAACGATGGTTCTCAATGGTGATTCAATAGCTCTGGCTACAATCTGTAAACCTGTTTCTTCATCAGCATTATCAACTTTCACCTTTGAAAGTGCTGCCTTGGTGCGCACCAAGGCTACACCACCGCCAGCAACGATACCTTCTTCAACAGCTGCTCTAGTTGCATGTAGGGCATCATCAACCCTATCTTTCTTTTCTTTCATTTCAACTTCAGAAGCGGCGCCTACATAAAGAACGGCCACACCACCCGCTAATTTGGCAAGACGTTCTTGCAGTTTTTCTTTATCATAGTCAGAAGTAGTAGTTTCTATCTGCGATTTAATCTGGTTTACCCTTGTTTTTATATTCTTCGCAACACCTCCGCCATTTACGATAGTCGTATTGTCCTTGTCTATGGTAACTTTCTCACAAGTACCTAACATATCTATAGTGGTGTTGTCCAAAGAGAATCCTCTTTCTTCTGCAATTACAGTCCCTTTTGTTAAGATAGCAATATCTTCCAGCATTGCTTTTCTTCTATCACCAAACCCAGGGGCTTTAACCGCTGCGATTTTTAAAGACCCTCTTAGTTTATTCACAACTAAGGTAGCCAATGCTTCACCATCTACATCTTCCGCAATAATTAAAAGGGGTTTTCCTGATTGAGCAACAGGCTCCAAAACAGGAAGCAGATCTTTCATTGAAGAGATTTTCTTATCGAACAAGAGAATGTACGGGTTCTCTAAATCAGCAATCATCTTTTCAGAGTCGGTTACGAAATAAGGAGAAAGGTAGCCTCTGTCAAATTGCATACCTTCCACAATATCCACATAAGTATCTGTACCCTTTGCCTCTTCGACGGTTATTACCCCTTCCTTACCTACTTTTCCGAAGGCCTGCGCTATCAATTCACCAATAGACTCATCGTTATTTGATGAAATAGATGCGACTTGTTTTATTTTTTCTGAAGAATCACCAACCTTTTTAGACTGCTTTGTCAAGTTAGCAACTATAGCATCAACAGCTTTGTCAATTCCTCTTTTCAAATCCATTGGGTTAGCACCTGCTGCAACATTCTTTAATCCTTCCTTTACTATTGCTTGCGCAAGAACGGTAGCAGTAGTAGTACCATCACCAGCAAGGTCATTGGTTTTAGAAGCTACCTCTTTTACCATTTGGGCACCCATGTTTTCCAAAGCATCAACCAACTCAATTTCCTTTGCGACAGTGACACCATCTTTGGTCACGGCAGGAGCTCCGAAAGATTTGCTTATGATTACATTTCTACCTTTAGGTCCCAAAGTTACTTTTACCGCATTGGCCAAGGCATCAACACCTCTTTTGAGTCCATCACGTGCTTCAATATCAAATTTTATTTCTTTTGCCATAATGAAATTTTATTTTTTCGAGTTTATGTTATTTATATAATTGCTAAAATGTCACTTTCCCTCATCATAAGATAATCTGTACCTTCTAGTTTTAGTTCAGTACCTGCGTATTTTCCATAAAGTACGGTATCCCCAACTTTTACGGTTATTTGCTCATCTTTTGTTCCAGGACCTACCGCTACTACCTTACCTTTTTGTGGTTTTTCTTTTGCGGTGTCAGGGATATAAATGCCAGATGCCGTTTTGGTCTCTGCTGCCATTGGTTCGATAAGGACTCTATCTGCCAAGGGTTTAATGCTAACTTTAGCCATATTTATTAGTTTTAAATTGATTTTTAATTTACTCGATTATTTAGACAGAAATTATGCCATTTTATAAAAACTGACATTTTGTAAAACAAAAATGCCAGCTTGTCATTCAGGCTGGCATTCTATGCTATTTTATGTGATGGGACTACTGACCATCAGTTTCATTATCAGTATTTGTTGCAGGTGCCGGTACTTCTTCAGGCACAGCTTCGGGAACAGTTTCTTCTATAGCGTCACCTTCTAACAATTTAGAATCCACATCACCAAAATTCCCCTTTAACGCAACGTTCGATGCTAAAATCAAAACCACCAATAAGATGGCTAGTGTCCAAGTACTTTTGTCTAAAAAGTCGCCCGTTTTTTTAACGCCACCTACTATTTGACTGCCTCCGCCACCGAAAGAAGAGGACAATCCGCCACCTTTAGGATTTTGAACCATAATCACCAATACTAATAGAAAGCAAACCGCGATGATAAGAATCAAGAATATTGTAAATGTGCTCATTATTATTAGGTATTTTCTTGTTGTATTTTTTGTGCCGCTTTTATTCGGTCTGCAAAGAAACCACTTTTTTCCGGATATTTCAAACTTAAAATCTTGTAAGCTTGAATGGCTTTTTTATACTTTTTCTGCTCTAAATAAACTTTGGCCAAGGTCTCGGTCATTAACTCGTCTTTGTCGAATTTAATTGACCTGGTCATATCAACCTTGGAAGTTGACTTGCCAGTAGGGACTATTTTTGGGTTATTTTCAATAAACTTATCAATAAGTTCAAACTTCTTCTTTTTAAGGACTTCTTTTTCTAAAGGGAAATCAATGTCATCCTCAACTGTTTCATCGGTATCTGACTTCTTAGGTTCTCTGTCTATCGTTTTCAGAGCGGTCAATTGCAACCATTCGCTAAAAGAGTGTTTCTCGTGTTTCGTAAAAGGTAAAGGTTTGCCTATCTCCAGTTCTTTTTTAGCTTTTTCCTTTGCTGCCTTAATAGCTTCATCTACCTCAGGATCTTTTGATTTGAATAGTTTTGGATCTAATATTTGATCTGCATCATCAACGTCTTGTGGTAAAGGTTTGTCTTTTGATTTTTCAATAATAGGTTTTGGTTTTTTAACCTTGACCAATTCTTCTGAAGGGGACTCGTTTTTTATCAAAAGGGTCTTCCCAGAAATTGTATTGGCAATTGAATTCTGTAAGAAATCGTCAGAAGTTATAAAGTCGAAAAGCACGTCACGATCCGTAGAATAGGCCGCTGTTTTTTTGAGGGCATTGTTATATTTAAAACTGTTGAGGTTTCTAAGACCTTTTAATTGTAGGGCTCTGGCCGCTTGAAAATAAGGGTATTCCTCCAATACATCTTCCAATTGTTTGGTCTGTATTGGGGTAACCACCTTATCAGGGTTTTGTAATAAATATGTAAAATCCTGTACGTTCATAAGGGTTTACCAATCTGCAAGCGATTCGTTAAATATATCTTGGGTAATTCTTTCAAAAATAATTTCGTGCGCTTCATCCTTAACAGATGACAATTGCGAATTTGCAGGATAATCGAAGAAAAAAGAAAAGCGTTTATCAAAATCGGCATCCTCTTTGGTGTTATTATAAAAGCGCACTTTCACGGCAATAGACAATCTGTTTTGGGCTGCCGTCTGTTGGGCCGTTGCACTCATGGGCGATATCCGATATTCCACAATTTCACCTTCGTATAACAAATCTGCATTATTGGTATTTATAAGGTCTAAACTCGTTTGGTTCAATATCCGGTCTTGAAGTGCAAGCGTGAAATCACGATCCATTCCTGGTTCAAATGTAGATCCGGGACTTTGGGTGGCATAGTTTTGAAAATAATTTACCTGAAAAGTTTGAGCAGTGCCCACATTACCCCCGGTAAAATTATAAATACCACAGCTAGAGGCTATGATTAAAATGGCGAATACCAATACTATTCTTTTTAGGCCTTTCATTCTTAAAGATCGTACTGTTTAATTTTTCGGTAAAGGGTGCGTTCGGAAATTCCTAGTTCAGCTGCTGCTGCTTTTCGCTTGCCTCGATTTCTTTCCAGTGATTTTTTAATGAGTTCCACTTCTTTTTCCTGTAAAGATAACGTTTCTTCCTCTTCGATTTCCTCTGCGAAATGGTACTTGTCTTCTTGTGGTGACTTATAGGTGGTTTGTTCTATTTCGTGTTCTGGTAGTTCTAAAACCTTCATGGTTTCATCAGCTTCCTCTTGAAGCTCCTCACCATTATTTCCGTAGATTTTTTGGATTAACCCTTCGTTTTCTTCCTGTACTTTTTGGGTGTCATTATTCTTTAATAACTCTAAGGTTAATTTTTTCAAATCGGTAAGGTCTCCTTTCATATCGAACAATACCTTATATAGAATTTCGCGTTCATTACTAAAATCACTTTCACTTTTGCCTTGATCAATGACTGCGGGTAAATTGGTATTGCCCGCATTTGGCAAATAGCTGTTCAACGTGACCAATGAAATATTTCGTCCTTCTTCTAACACCGAAATCTGTTCTGCGATATTCCTGAGTTGTCTTATGTTACCCGGCCAACGGTATTTGAGCAATAACTGTATGGCATCGTCCTGCAACCTGATAGTAGGCATTTTGTACTTCTGCCCAAAATCAGAGGCAAACTTTCGAAATAATAAATGAATATCTTCTTTACGCTCACGTAACGGAGGAATATGTATCTCAACAGTGCTTAATCTATAATAAAGATCTTCCCTGAATTTTTCTCTTTTAATGGCCTCGATCATATTCATATTAGTGGCCGCAACGATGCGAACATCGGTCTTTTGAACTTGTGATGAACCAACTTTTAAAAATTCACCATTTTCAAGCACTCGCAGAAGACGTACTTGGGTTGTTAATGGCAGTTCACCAACCTCATCCAAAAAAATGGTGCCCCCATCGGCTACTTCAAAATACCCTCTTCGGGTCGAGGTCGCCCCCGTAAAGGCCCCTTTCTCATGACCGAATAATTCACTGTCAATGGTTCCTTCAGGAATGGCACCACAGTTTACTGCAATATACTTTGCATGCTTACGATGTGATAAGGAATGTATTATTTTGGGTATTGACTCTTTACCCACCCCACTTTCACCGGTTACCAAAACAGAGATATCGGTTGGGGCAACCTGTACTGCCTTTTCCAATGCTCTATTGAGTTTTGGATCGTTTCCTATAATTTCAAAACGTTGTTTTATTGATTGTACACCTTCCATGTTATGCTCCTATCTTGAAATATCTATTAATTATTGTGGCTAAGACCAACAGCTTCACCGATTAAAGTAGCAGAGGTGCAGTCGTTCATTTTTACATTCACAAAATCTCCTAAACGGAATTTCCCTTTGGGAAAG
>JABDKZ010000481.1 GCA_013001935.1 Maribacter sp. | reverse complement strand
CGCAAGTGCAATGGTGTCATCCACCATCGCAATCACGCTGGCTGCCGCTTGACCTGCCATTATCTCACGCGCTAAATTTGGACCCGTGAGAACACCAGCCGGATGACCAGGCATTTCGGCTTCGATGATTTCGGTCATGCGCATAAATGTTCCTCTTTCCAGACCTTTGGATAGACTTATAATAGGAACCCAGGGACGAATATGTGGGCGTGCATCTTGCATTACCTGGCGAAAACTTTGTGCCGGCACAGCCATGACCACAACATCGGCGTCTTTTACTGTTTCGTGGATTTCATACTCCGCTTTTAGCGCAGTATTCAACTTAGCATTGGGTAAATATTTGCTATTTGTGTGATGGTTGTTAATCTCATCGACAGTTTCTGGCCTACGCGCCCAAATTTTGGTTGGGCAATTTTGTGTTGTTAGATGTGCTACCGTAGTACCCCATGATCCACCCCCCAATAATCCTACACGTAATTCCATAATCTGCTTTATTTATTCAATGATAGACTGATACACCAATGTCTGAAATTTCTCTCTTGCCTGAAGGTGATTGTAAGGCATAAGTTGAATCATCATTATGTAGATCAATTCTTCTTCCGGGTCAATTCTAAATACTGTTCCTGCGGCTCCGCCCCAGCCGTAAATTCCCTTGCTTCCAATGATGCCCGAATCGGCAACATCATTCACCATGGAAAATCCTAGTCCAAACCCGTTACCATTCATTGGTAAAACAACCGGACCTCTGGCATAAGGTATGCCTTTTGTATGATCCATGGTCATTAACTCCACCGTTTTTCGTCCTAGAAGTCTTCGATTGTTCAGTTCTCCTCCATTTAAAAGCATTTGGCAAAACTTAAGATAATCCGACGTGGATGATACCAGGCCACCACCACCTGAAAAGAAGGTCACCTCCTTAGTATAATTACTATTTGTGGGATGGTCTATTGGAACTAGTTGGCCATCTTTGTAGGTATAATTCGTTACTAATCTATCGTCCTTATCATCTGGTACTTCGAAAAAAGTATCACCCATTTGAAGCGGATCAAAAATTTTGGACTTGAGATACTTATCTAATGGCATCCCTGAAAGCACTTCAATTAAATAACCGCAAACATCGGTTGAAACGCCATATTGCCAACCGGTACCAGGCTCTTGATATAATGGAATTTTGGTAATGTTCTGAACAAATTCTTTAGTGTTTTTTATTCCATTTTCTCTACTTTGATAATACAAAGTATCTACAAATCCACCGCTCCATCCATAACCTAAACCACTTGTATGCCTAAGGATATCAATAACACGTATATGGTTTTCCGCTGGTTCAGATTTTTTATTTCCCTTATAAACGCTCATCTCCTTGAATTCGGGAATGTAGTAATGCAATGGATCATTTAATTGAAATTTACCTTCCTCATATAACATCATCAATCCTACTGAAACGATCGGCTTCGTCATAGAATAGATTCTCCATAAATCATTTTTTTCAAGGTCCTGATTGCTGGCTATATCGCGTTTTCCGTAAACAGAATGGTAAGCCAATTGCCCTTTCCGCATAATGGCCATCTCTATTCCTGATATCTTGCCAGCTTCGACCATTTCGCTCATGACTAATTCCATCCGCTCCAATCTTTCCGTGGAAATTCCAACATTTTCAGTGGAGACTAACTTGAGATCCATTTGTGCATGAATAAAGATTGTAGACACAAACATTGCTAGGACTAGGAGAATAAATTGACGCATTTGATTTATTTTAAGTTGAAAAGTTCTTGAAATTACGAAATGCTATCCTATTAAAATTTCAAATACACTTCTCTCTTTTCCAAACTTATTAGATTTGAAAATGCCTATATTTCAAAAAATGAATATTGATTGATATGATGTTAAGAATAATCTTCCTGGTTGTTGCGGTTCTAGGTATAACACATTTGCAAGCCCAGGACAATTCCGATTGGCCAAACCTCAAACGATACGAAATGAAAAATGACTCCATCAAGGAGATTGAAAATAGAGGTGATCGAATCGTTTTTATGGGAAATTCCATAACCGAAGGGTGGGCATATCATATGCCTGAGTACATGAACGGCACACCTTATATCAATAGAGGTATTAGTGGCCAAACAACCCCACAAATGCTAATTCGGATGTATCCGGATGTTGTCGATTTAAAACCTGTCGCTGTTGTAATCCTTGCAGGCACAAATGACATTGCTGGGAATACAGGGCCTTCAACAATAAAAATGATCATGGACAATATTAAAGGAATGGCTGAAATTGCAAATGCGAATAATATTAAAGTAATTCTGGCGTCGGTCCTACCTGCATTTGATTATCCTTGGAAGCCCGGAATGGGTCCAAATGAAAAAATACCGGCATTAAACGCAATGATCAAATCCTACGCGGCAGAAAAGGGACATGTTTACCTTGATTATTTTGGCAAAATGAATGACGGCAATAATGGCTTAAAAGCTGATTTAGGATCTGATGGCGTTCATCCCAATAAAAAGGGATATGCAATAATGGCGGAATGGACAGAAAAGGCTATTCAAAAGGCAATTCAATAATCGGCGATTAGGTCTTTTTGGCACAATCGCTGTTGGAACTTCTAATAATAACGGCTTATTGACTAAATACAAAATGCACTGAATAAGTGTACACTCCCGGCATCGATCCATCAATTTTTGGTTTCCAATTTGTATTTTTAATAGCAGTTTGCATATTAATTATCAAAATATCAACTGTGTTCATATCAAGGTGTCACTTTCAAATGTGACCATTCTCGAGCAGTTTGCATTTTTTAATTTAAACATTACAAAATGGAAAATATAAATATCCTTTCATTGGTTATTTCCACCCTGATCCCCATGTTGTTGGGAACTTTGTGGTACAGTAAGGCCTTGTTTGGTAAAGCGTGGATGGAATCTATAGGAATGACGGAAGAAAAACAAAAATCTGGTAACATGCCTTTAATTATGGGGCTGGCAATTGTAATGGCTTTCTTAATGTCCTTCTTTCTTCTAAACTTCAATAATGGCCCTGGCCAGGAAGGTGAGTTTGATACGTTTGGTCATGGCGTTGCACATGGCGTTGTTTTAAGCTTATTTCTTATAATTCCAACCTTTGTTTCCAATGGATTGTTTGAACAAAAACCCTGGAAAAATATAATTATCAACTGTCTTTATTGGCTGGTCGCCTTAGCTTTGATGAGCGGCGTATTAGATGTAATGAATCACTGGCCGAATACGGTTTAGGTTGCCGAATACGGTTTAGGTTATTGCCTCCGTCGGCCAAAGCCTTATGATTGCGCTGAAGCTTCAGCATAGGTGCATGGCGGCGCACGATTATTAATTATTAATTAATTTGATCTAGTAGTCTTTTGGCATTCCCTCCAGCCAGTAAATTGACTTCATTGTTGGCTAACCCCTTATCCAACAATGCAGTCTTCCAATTATTAAAGCCTGTATAGTCT
>JABDKZ010000429.1 GCA_013001935.1 Maribacter sp. | reverse complement strand
GCTTGCACTGCTACACAGCCATCAATACCATTTTCGGCATACACTTTTTTTAGATCTGAAGGCAAAAAATCCCTGCGAATCACTGACATGGAATTGTCTATCCATGTATGTTTGGATGGACTGTATTTCCAAAAATGTTGATGGGCATCTATGGTCATTATCCTATTGTGAAATTTCGACTTTTAGTACTGTTGCCATAGTGTCAATAATAGTAGAAGGCCCCTTGATTGAAAGCCCTTTTTCTTCGTTATATGACCATTCTATTTCTTCATCACTTCCCAAGAAGGATACATGCTCGATACTAGGTGCATCATGAATTTTATCCTTTGCAAATGCTTCCAATAGTAATTCCTTATCGGGTTCAACAGCTCCCAAAACAATACCATAGATGGTATAATCTTTTGTGGTATAGCGAATATCCTTATTGGAATATTTTAGTTTCATAAAGGCCTTGTGGTTTTTAAAATGACCTTCGGGCTCTTTAGTTGGTCCCTCCCCAAAGGTATACCATGCCTCAGTACCATAGATGGCCTCACCGTATTGCTTAAGCCAAGCGCCCATTTTCAAGATACCATCTTTTTGATTGTCAGGAATCGTTCCATCAGCTTTTGGTGAAACATTCAGAAGAAGTACCCCGTTTTTACTAACAATGTCAATTAGCATATGCAGAACATCCGCTGCTGCCTTGACTCCTAAATCGGCTGTATAGCACCAGCTACCATCACTAATGGTCGCATCGGTCATCCAAGTTTTAGTGCCGATATTGTTCTTACGGGCTTGTTCTAGATCTTCTACACTCATGTTTAGGGGAAGATCATGCTGTTTTCTTACGATAACCGCTTCTTTATCGCTTTTAACTGCTTCATTGAGATAGTAAGCCGCAAATTCCTTTCTATATTTTTCCGGGATATCACCCAAAACGTAATCGAACCAAACTATATCGGGTTGATATTTGTCAATTACTTCTTTCAGTTTTCCCAGCCATACTTCCTTGTACCATTTTTCAGGTTCCATATTGCCATACATCAATTGTAGGTCTGGATCACTAGAAGTTGGGGGCATTCCCTCAAAATAAGGATAATGACTTTTAGGGTTCTCCACGCCCAACTCATTGCTACGTTGTAGGTTCTTCGCATGGTGAAAAGCTGTTATGAATTTCATGCCCTTGCCTTTAATCGCCTTTTCGAGTTCTCCGGTAATGTCACGTTTTGGCCCTGTATCCATAGTGTTCCATGGCGTAATATCGCTATCCCACATGGCATAGCCATCATGGTGTTCGGCAACTGGTCCAGCAAATTGCGCACCAGCATCTTTAAATAGTTGTGCCCATTCATCCGCATTGAATTTTTCTGCCTTGAACATAGGTGCGAAATCATGATACCCAAACTCAGAGGGATCCCCATATTTTTCAATATGGTGTTTGTATACTTCATGGTCTTTAAAATGCATCCATCTTGGATACCATTCACTGCTAAAAGCCGGCACTGAATACAAACCCCAGTGAAAATAGATTCCCAGTTTTGAATTTTTAAACCATTCGGGAGATTCATTGTGATGGCCCAATGATGCCCAATCCTTAGTGTATTGCTGTTTCTCTTTTGCGATAATTTCAGATTTTTGACTTTCCTTATTTTCGGTGCAACCGAGAAAGGCAAATAAAATTGAAATACGCAGTAGTTGCAATCTAAACTTCTTCATAATTTAATATTTAAAATAAGTATTTATTCTAAGCCATTGATTTTAGGGTCTTTTGCATTCCATGCACCATTATGCTTTCCAAATTTGTGGTTACTAAATCTTGTAATCCTTTGTATTTGGTAAGGTCTACGCTCCAGAAATCCCTATTGGAAAGTACATTTTTAACAATGGCGTCATAGTTGTTCGTTGACCATTGTTTTTGGAAAAAATCCAAAACTTCTTGGTCGTCATTTAAACCTATAAACTCTCCGTTCCTTTCGCCTTTATAAAAAGCGATGAGCGCTGCCAATGAAAACAATAGCCTTTTTGGAAGGTTATTTTTCCTATTTATATATTCGAGAACAGAGGGCAATACCCTGGTTTTATATTTAGCAATTGAATTTAATGAAATACTTATTAAAGCATGCTCTAAAAAAGGATTTCTAAACCTATCAAGCACTTTATTTGAGAACTGCTTTAACTCTTCATCCGGTAGATCCAATGTTGGACAAATCTCATCAAAAATAGCGTGCTTCAAAAAGGAACCAACCACAGGATCTTCCAAGGAATCCCTAACCTTATCCAAACCAAATAAATAACCTACAGGAACCAAGGCCGTATGGGCGCCATTCAAAACGCGCACTTTTCGCGTTCGATAGGGCTCCATATTATCAGTAAAGACAACATTCAACCCACATTCCATAGCGGGAAATTCCTCTTTCACTTCTTTTGGTCCTTCAATCACCCATAAGTGAAATTGTTCGCCTTCTACCACTAGATCATCCTTGTATCCCAATTGTTTTGTAATATCATCTATTTTATTTTTCGGATACCCAGGGACAATGCGATCTACCAATGTATTACAGAATATATTGTTATTATTGACCCATTGTACAAACCCTTCCCCTAAATTCCAATCTTCAGCATATTGAAGTATTATTCTCTTAAGATTATCCCCATTTTTGTCGATCAACTCACAGGGAAGAACAATTAGGCCTTTGTCAGAAGCACCTCCAAAGTGTACGAACCTTCTGTGTAGAAGAGCGGTTAGTTTCCCCGGAAAACTCTTTTGTGGAGCATCATGGGACGTATCATTGGGTTCATAGACAATACCGGCTTCGGTTGTGTTTGAGACAATAAAGCGCAATTCAGGATTCTGTGCAAGGCTTAAATATTGGTCATAATTATCATAAGGATTCACACATCTTTGAATACAATCTATGATCTTATATTCGCTAACTGCTTTCCCATTTTTGATTCCTTTTAAGAATAGGGTATAGAGCCCTTCTTGTTTTATTAATTGATTATAATTTCCGGTAGAAGTTGGTTTTACAATTACAACTCCGGTATTAAAGTTTATTTTTTCATTCAGTTCTTGAATGAAGTCATCTATAAAACCTCGTAAAAAATTACCGGCCCCGAATTGAAGTATACGTTCAGGATAGTTTCTGATTTCATGGATTGTTCTATTCAAGTGTTCCATAGGCTTATAATGAGATTCCCCGTTTCCATGGTATAAAATCATCTTGCCCTAGTCTAACCGCAGCGGTCTGAACCTCACCACTTGCAACTTTAATAATATATTCCAAAAGTTCTTCCCCTTTGGCCGCAATAGTATCTTGCCCTGTAATAATGCTTCCCGTATTGAAGTCGATAATGTCTTTCATTCGTTCATTCAATGCATTGTTACTCGATATTTTTATGACCGGTGCTATGGGATTTCCAGTTGGTGTTCCCAGACCGGTAGTAAAAGCGATAAGATTACAGCCTGATCCCGCCAGCCCAGTCGTGCTTTCAACATCATTTCCTGGGGTGCATAATAGATTTAAACCTTTTTTCTTTGCTTTTTCTGTATAGTCAAGTACATCGGTTATTGGTGAAGTGCCTCCTTTTTTTGCAGCACCGGCAGACTTCATCGCATCTGTGATAAGTCCATCTTTTATATTCCCTGGAGACGGATTGTTGGCAAAGGCAGAGCCAAGTGCAACCGTTCTAGCGGAATAGGCATCCATTAAATGGGTGAATTTTACCGCTTCTTGTCGGGTAAGACATCGATTGATCAATTCCTGTTCCACACCATTTAATTCTGGAAATTCAGATAAGATGGTTGTTCCTCCAAGAGCAACGATCAAATCTGATGTATGGCCTAAGGTAGGGTTCGCTGAAATTCCAGAAAAACCATCAGATCCTCCACATTCCAATCCTAAAACCAATTTATTTAGTGGTGCTGGTTCCCTTTTGATCTTATTGGCCTCGATCAATCCTATAAAAGTCTTCTTTACCGCGTCTTCAATAAAATGTCGTTCACTTTTACTCTTTTGTTGTTCAAGGATATATAGGGGTTTTGCAAATTTTGGATCCCTCTTTTTTATCGCTTCTTCCATAAAACTGACTTCTGCATTTTGACATCCTAAACTTAAAACTGTTGCTCCCGCTACATTCGGGTTGGTTATATATCCCGCTAAAAGATTGCATAATGTTTCAGAATCAAGCCGAAAACCACCACAACCCCCTTCATGAGTTAGAAATTTAATACCATCTACATTGGGGAAAGTTCTATTTTGTTTTACGTCATCTGGTGTTTTAATAATTTTGGATTGCAATAAGCCTTCTGTTGAAGTACCTTTTTCATATTCCTGTACCAAAGTATCGGTGTCTACAACGAAATCGGTAATGGTTTGGTAGCCCAAGGATTGCAATAGGGCCGATTTTAATACTTCCACATTTCGGTTTTCACAAAAAACCATCGGAACGACCAACCAATAATTGGCTGTACCTACCTGGCCATTTTTACGATAATATCCATTAAAGGTTTTTGATTTCCATGCTGTTATATCTGGGGGGCTCCAAGTTGGTCTTTCCTTTCCAACTTGATAATTGGCCGAGGCATGAATAGTATTATTAATGGTAATAGCTGCCCCTTTTTTGATAGATCTTGTTGTTTTACCGATTAAAGCTCCGTACATGTAAATTTCATCCCC
>JABDKZ010000453.1 GCA_013001935.1 Maribacter sp. | reverse complement strand
TGATTAAAAAAGTACTGATAGGTGCGATTATAGTATTCGTGCTTTCAATCGTGCTTACCGGCCTTCTCTTTATGCAATTGGGCCAGGATGTAACTCTTGATAATTGGACGGCCATGGCTGCATTAACGGCCTATGACCTTAATAATATTGCCATGACCTTTATTCTGATCGTCTTGTTCGTGATGCTTTATAAGAAAGTGAAGGGACAAAAGTGGTTGGGTAAATTTGCACCCTATGGCCGTATGGCATTGACCAATTACGTTTTCCAAAGTTTATTGGGAACCTTTCTATTCTTTGGTTGGGGCCTGGGATATTTGGTGGAATTAAGAAACGGCTACACCTTCTTGATTTCAATCTTGGTTATTCTTGTGCAAATGGTATTGAGTAAATGGTGGTTGACAAAATTCCAATATGGGCCTTTGGAATGGCTATGGCGAAGTATCACATTTTTTAAATGGTATCCGTTCAAGAAAACCAATTGATTCCATCACTAATTCGCTCCGTTGATGGCATAAACAGACACTTCTTTTTCTTTGCCTTTTAAGGCCAAACTTCCTATTTCCTTAAATGGAAAACCAGGGGTTGCCAATTGATTCTTTAATTGTTGGGATACTAACAATTCCTGATTAAACTCATTACACTTGCCTTGTATACGCGCTGCTGTATTTATAGTATCCCCATGATAGGCAATTTCCTTTTTGAATTTACCAACTTCGGTAACCGTTACAATACCGGAATGAAGTCCGGCTTTGAACAGAGGTAAAAAATTATATTTCTTACGATAGTAGTCCTTTTTAGAATGTAATTGGTTTTTAAAATTGTAAAAGGCATTCAAACAATTACCATTTCTCAACCCATTATTCAATTGCCATGTCAATATCACCTCATCCCCAACGTATTGATAAATTTCAGCTTCATTTTCAACGACAACCGCCAAATCATCAAAACAATCCTGTATCATTTTACTATATGCTATATGACCTAATTTTTCCGCATGACGGGTTGAAGCCTGTAAATCCAAAAACATGAAGATGCGTTCCTCTTCCCTTGGCGAATAGAACTTACCACGTAACAACTTCCATAGGTTGTTTTCACCTAACATCAAATTTACCTGACGTACAATCAGCATGAAAACATCAACAGTAATAATATAAAAATAGATGGCACCGCTGCCGGGTTCAAATGCAAAAGCAATAAAACTTTTTGTCTCACCAAAAAATTGAAGCACCATAAAGTAGGACACTAAGACCAGGAAGAATAAAAATAGTGTTGCAAAAAGGATTCTAAAACCCAATAATCTATATATGGAAACTCTTTTATAGTATCTTTCCTCGGTCAAGATTTGAACAAATCCCGATATACTTCCGAAGATAGGCCCGAAAATGCTGGATACGATAACCGTTTCCCAAAATTCGAATTGGACTGCACTAACTTCTATAGTGCCTATACCACGAACGATTGCTATGAATAAAAAGGCTAGTGTCCACCCAATTATGTAATCTTTGATTATGGCCCATCTGCGTTTATTTCTGAATTTCATTCTAAAAGGGCGCTACTTTTTATGGTCTTTAAACTCTTCCATGCTTTTAAGTACTTTCTTTATTGGCAAGGCCCTAATACGATGGCCTTGGTCACCGACGGTTGTTTTTGCTGCGAAAAGGGAGTTGATTATTGCCTCTTCAGTCGCTTCAATAGTAGCTAGGAACAATGGGGAGATTACATCGTTGCGTAAGGTCTCGGTCGTCCTGACCAAGGTGTCGCTTTTATAGGGAATCCTGTTTTTTTCGGCTGTGGAAACGGCTATGACATAATCCCCGCTACCATTAGAGGCAATTCCCCCTGTCTTTGCCAATCCCAGCATGGCCCTTTTAGCCAAGCGCTCCAAATTTCTGGCATCCAAAGGGGCATCGGTCATAATGACCATCATGCATGACCCATCAACATCATATTTAAATGACTTGGGATAGGTATTCAACTTCTTGGCGATTGGTATACCATTAATTTCGAGTACGCCCCCAAAATTGGTCTGCACGAGAACACCTACGGTATAACCTCCGAATTTTTTCGGTACTATCCGCGATGCGGTACCTATACCACCTTTATACCCAAAGCAAACGGTTCCTGTACCGGCACCAACATTTCCTTCTACTACCGGTCCTGTTTTCGCGTTCGTTATGGCGGCAATCACATGCTCTTGCTTAATATGTCGCTCCCGAATATCATTCAAATAGCCATCGTTGGTTTCGCCCACAATGGGGTTAACAGAACGAACCGTCTCATTACCCGGGAGTCCCAAGGTATAGCTGATCAGCGCATCTGAAGCAGTAGGCACACTCAAAGTATTGGTCAATACAATAGGGGTTTCCACATTCCCCAATTCCTTTACTTGACTGTACCCAACCAACTTTCCAAATCCATTTCCGATATATATGGCCGCCGGTACCTTTTCTTGAAAAATATTACCGGAATGGTGTAAAATTACTGTTACCCCCGTACGTATGCTATCCCCAATGTGTAATGTTGTATGCCCTACCTTAACCCCTTTCACATCGGTAACGGCATTGAACTGACCGGGCTCTAGCACCCCTATTTCAATACCATAGTCC
>JABDKZ010000432.1 GCA_013001935.1 Maribacter sp. | reverse complement strand
GCCAGGAAGTCCTAATCAACATATACTCTTGTAAAATTTCGTGAATATATTGTTCTCCCAACAACTTAGATTTTCCATATTCATTTATTGGATTAGGCTTATCATCAATGGTGTATGGGGCTGATTTTTCTCCATCAAAAACATAATCGGTCGAAATATGAATTAATAACACATCCTTCTCCTTACAGGCTATTGCAATATTCTTAACTCCTTCAGCATTTACTGCAAATGCTTTTTCAGGTGTTTTTTCTGCTTGTTCTACATTGGTAAAGGCCGCACAATTAATACAATAATCGAAATGGCCTGATCCCACTATTTCCTGTACTCTTTGCAAATTCGTAATATCCAACTCTTTCGAGTTCATGAACACAAAATCCAAATTGTCGTATTCTTTATGAATTTTTTGAATGCTCATACCCAACTGCCCGGATGACCCTGTGACCAAAATTCGCTTCATAGAGTCAAATTTCTTAATGCTGGAAGGATTAAATCCTTTTTAGACAGAATTAAACTCTCGGGTGGTATTTCCCAATCAATATTTAAGTCAAGGTCATTATAAATAATTCCTCCTTCAGCTTTAGGGTTATAGTAATTATCACACTTATAAGTGAAGATGACCTCTTCGGTCAAAGCTAAAAAACCATGCGCCATACCTTTTGGTATAAACAATGAATTACAATTGTATTCAGATAATTTGGTCTTAAAATGTTGCCCGTAAGTAGCACTGTCTTTTCTTAAGTCAACTGCCACATCTAAGGCCTCTCCTTTCAATACCTGTACTAATTTTGCCTGGGCATGAATCCCTTTCTGATAATGTAATCCACGTAACACTCCCTTTTTTGATACCGATACATTGTCTTGAACAAAATCTATCCTTTCCCCAAGCCGATTCTCAATTTCATCTTTCTTATAGGATTCATAAAACAATCCTCTATTGTCTTTGAATAACATTGGTTCTATAATAAAACACCCCTTAAGTTTTGTTTCTTTTATATTCATTTTCTTAAAACGATATGGACCCCATTAATTTGCTAAGGAAGTTCTAATAAGTATTCTCCATAGCCACTTTTTAACAGCGGTTTTGCTAATTTATGCAGTTGTACTTTGTCAATGTAGCCCATAGAATAAGCAGTTTCCTCAATAGCTCCAATTTTTAGGCCCTGTCGTTCTTCAATGACTTGGACAAACTGTGATGCTTGCATTAAGAAGTCAAAAGTTCCAGTATCCAACCAAGCGGTACCCCTATCCAAAATGTTAACCTTTAATCTACCTTGATTTAAATATGCTTTATTGATATCTGTTATCTCTAATTCCCCCCTTTTACTGGGCCGCATTTTTTTGGCAATGGACAACACTTCATTATCGTAGAAATAAATACCTGGTACAGCATAATTGGATTTTGGTTCACTAGGCTTTTCCTCTATTGAATTAACATTGCCCATTTCATCAAACTCGACCACACCATACTGTCCTGGGTTATTTACATGGTATCCAAAAATAATCCCACCATCTGGGTCAGTGTTATTTTGTAAAACACCTGCCAATCCAGAACCATAGAAAATATTATCTCCAAGAATAAGGGCAGCTTTGTCCCTGCCAATGAAATCTTCACCTATAATGAATGCTTCTGCTAAGCCATTTGGTTGAGCTTGTACGGCAAATTCAAATCTGCATCCCAGTTGACTGCCATCACCAAGAAGTTCCCGAAATAAAGGAGCGTCTTTTGGTGTTGTTATAATCAATATTTCTTGAATGCCTGATGACATTAAAGTGGATATGGGGTAATAAATCATAGGTTTGTCATACACAGGCATTAATTGCTTGCTTACAACCAGTGTCAATGGGTGTAAGCGAGTTCCCGTGCCGCCTGCTAGTACAATTCCCTTCATATTATGCTTTGTGATATTTTTTTAAATACCATTCTACGGTTTTAGAAAGACCTGAATCAAAATCTTCTTTTGCTTCCCAGGCCAGTTCCTTTGTTATTTTGCTGGCATCAATGGCGTACCTATAATCATGACCAGGGCGATCACTAACCCATGTAATTTGCTCCCTATAGCTTCCTGTTCTTTTCGGACTTACCTTATCCAAAATATCACATATTCTTTCGGCAACAAATAAATTATTGTGTTCATTATTACCCCCGATTAAATACGTTTCTCCAGATTTGCCCTTTTGAAAAATAAGGTTTATCGCTTCACAGTGATCCAATACATACAACCAATCCCGAACATTGCTCCCGTCCCCATAAATGGGTATGGATTTCTTGGCCAGGGCATTTCGAATAATAGTGGGTATCAGTTTCTCATCATTTTGCTTTGGTCCAAAATTATTTGAACAATTACTGGTTACAACATTAAGTCCATAGGTATGATAATAGCTTCTTACTAGAAAATCTGATGCCGCTTTCGACGCACTATAGGGGCTATTGGGTGCATAAGGGGTTTGTTCGGTAAAATGTCCTTCAGACCCTAAACTACCATACACCTCATCAGTCGATATATGGTGAAAACGAGCGTCTTCATACCCCTTTTTATACTTATGTGGTGCAGTAATCCAATATTTTTTGGCCGCTTCAAGTAGTACAAAAGTACCGTCAATATTTGTTTTTATAAAATTAGTTGGGGACTCAATTGAGTTATCAACATGCGATTCTGCAGCAAAATGAACAACACTTTGGATATTATGATCTTTGAAAATCTTGTTAACAAGCTTTTCATCACATATGTCCCCATGTATAAAGAAATATTGTTTGTTATTTTTAATTTCCTCTAAGTTGGATAAATCCCCCGCATAGGTTAGTTTGTCCAAATTAAACACAGCATAATCTGGGTTTTCCTTTAAAAAAAAAGGAATGAAATTACTGCCAATAAAGCCCGCCCCACCTG
>JABDKZ010000424.1 GCA_013001935.1 Maribacter sp. | reverse complement strand
GATCTACACCTTTTGCTTTGAGTTGGTTGGAAAAGGTCCGTATGACCATATCTTGTTCAGCTTCGGTAATAATGTCTTGTCCTTCTTCACAATTATTTAGGACTACAAAGGAGTCATATTCCGATGTATTTCCAACCTTAGGATTGTAAAATTTATACTGGAGGCTTGCACAAGAAGATGTGAATAGGATTACAATAAGAAAGAAAAAATAATTTTTCATGTGTTTTTAGTTAATTTAATGATTCCATCAACATGGCCCTCTAAAATGTCACGACAGCCTATTGTTCCTACTAATTTGTTGTATTCATCCACCACAGGGAATACATTAAATCCAGTATTTAATACAAAATCAATAACTTTTTTAATAGGATCTGTAATTTTCAATACTGGAGACGTGTTTTGAATAAAGTCACTCAAATTATGATAGGCTAATTCATATCTACTGCCTGTTATTCCAGTTGTGCGACTTAGTAGTTTGTAACAATATTCTAAAATCGTATCCTTTCTAAGCATACCTATAACCTTGTCATTCTGATCCACCATAACCAGGTAGGGAACATTATGAATATGATATAATTGCATTGCTCTGGCAATAGAATCATTTACATAAACCGTTCCTTTGGCTTTTGTGATAAGTTTTTCAATGGACTGATTGCCGTTGCTACCTTGTTTTATTGAGGTGGTCATTTCAGGTTCTACATTTAATAAAGGACGATCATGAATCATGATCGTCCTTCAAGTCGTTGTTCTAGGCAACTTTTATTTTTTTTGCGTCTTTTACTGTTGCTGCAGTCTTCGGAATAGATAATTTGAGTACACCATCTTGGTATTTTGCATCAATCTTATCTGACTTTACATTTTCAGGCAAACTAAAAGATCGTTTAAACGAACTGTAGCTGTATTCTTTTCTTGTAAAATTCTTTTCCGCTGTCTCTGAACTATCTTCGATTTCTGAACTGATAGTCAGCACATTATTTTCGATGGTAATTTCAAAATCGTCTTTTGATTTTCCAGGAACTGCCATTTCTAATTCAAAGGCGTTGTCTGTCTCAGAAACATTGACAGCAGGAACATTAAATTGCATTTCATCTCCCAAAAAATCTTTTCTCGAAAAAAACGGATCTAGAAATGAATCAAAATCAGAGAATAAATTTGTGGGATTCCACTTTGTTAATTTCATAATAGAATTTGATTTTAAGGTTAATTGATTCTATCGCAATATTACTTGAGAAACCACATTTCATTATTGACTTTAATCCACCCGAAAGTTGATCCTAGTCAATATTTGAAGATCCATTCAATTGGGTTAAGCTAGAGCGAATTATAGGAAAAGAATTGGAAGATGACTTTTGAATAAAAGCTTTTTGGCCACACTGGATTTATAGATTTTTTCCCAAATATTTTTAGCAGGTCTGTAAATGGCTAAAAGATCCACATCATGTGCGTTTAAATAGTCAATAATACCAGCAGCTACATCTGGCGAATATGAGCGAGTAAAATCCATCTGACTAAATGGATAATGTTCAAATTTCAATTCTATAGCTTCTTTGTCATCTTCGATGTGAACAAGGTGCAGCTTCCTTTGCGCATTGGATTTTAGATTTTCATATATCCAGCCGAGCGCATCTTCTTCGGCTTCTGTAAGTTGGTCTCTGGAACCTATGGCAGTCGGAAATACGATATGGTCGAAAGTTTCAAAGTTTCTCAAATACGGTACCACCATAAGCGGAATGGAAGAGTCAGACACCATATGCGCAGCCGTAGAACCAAAGAATCGGTCCAGTAAAGTATATTTCTGACGTAAACCGGTTATTATTAAATCTACCTCAAGTGCTTTGGCCTTTTCAATAAGCGCATCTGAAAAACTACTATCCGCAATCAAGTGTGTATTTCCCCTATTCTCAGCAGGCAAACCATTTAAATAGTCCTTTAAATGATCTTGCATTTTTTGTATCATCTCTTTTTGAATGTCTTCCGATTTGATGATATTGATGGAAGAAAAAGTAACCATGTTTGGATCATAGGCATGGGCAACATCTACAATATAATTACTGCCACTTATCCAATCAGAGATGAATTGGACAACACCTTTACAGTTTTCAGAAAGGTCAGTACAGAAAAGTATCTTCTTCATAGGACCTTATTTATTTTCGAGGGTAATCTACTACGTATACAGGTAAGTCAGAATGATTGACTAGCATCTCAACTACACTACCTTGAAAAATTCGTTTTATTGCACTGCTGTGTAAATTTGATATTCCAATCAAGTCAATATTTTGTTCTTCAGCAAAATGGCGTATTCCCGATTCTATCGAATAGTCTGAATAAAAATGTGATTTGCAGTTATAATCTTTCGCAAGACTTTCAAATTTTTTCAGACTCTCTTTGGCAAGCATGTGCGGTTGCTTAAAAAAGCTACCCGTATTTACGATTAACAAGTGGAGACAATCTGGATTGAAAGGCTTAAGGAACTCAAGAAAATGTTTGAATCCTTCCTCATCACGACTAGTCATTTCGGAGGCATATACAACTTCCTTAAAGTCGGTGGATTTCACTGGACGCTTT
>JABDKZ010000397.1 GCA_013001935.1 Maribacter sp. | reverse complement strand
CCTAATGGACTGGAGTTTCGGTACTATCTATTTTGCCGACTTGAAAGCAAGGGCAAGCAGTTATTCCGCTGAAAGAACGCAATTTCTGTCTGGTACACCCCTACCCCTCACCGATATGATAGCAGGTGCGGATGGCCATCTTTATTTCGCTACAGGAGGTCGTAGAATAAATTCACATTTATTCAGATTAAGGTATGTTGGACCGGATTCACAAATTACTGATAATGATGTCGATAATAAAACAAAAGAATTGCGAAGCTTAAGACAACGACTTGAAAATTATCATGTAGAACAATCCGAAGCAGCGATTCCATTGGCTTGGCAAAACCTTAATCATGAAGACCGTTTCATCCGATATGCTGCGCGAATAGCTTTGGAACATCAACCCACGGAACAATGGTTAAATAAATTTTTGACTGAAAATAATCCACAAAAAATCATTGAGGCCAGTTTGGGCTTAGCCAGAGGTGATGATGCTAACCTTCAATCAAAAATTTTAAAGAAATTAAATGCGGTATCGTTGGAATCACAATCGGCACAACAACAGCTGAATATGTTACGTGCATATGAATTGCTTTTTATCAGAATGGGCGCACCCAATGATATAGATAAAAAGATAACCGCTAAAAAACTAAAATCCCATTTTCCAAATACAAGTAATGAACTAAACCGTGAGTTAGGGCAATTGCTTCTTTTCTTGGAATCAGAGGGAATAACCCAGGAATTGGTAGCCCTACTTGAAAAGCATACTAAGGAAGGAACAATGCTTACAAAAGGGTTTTTATCTGAAGGAATAACAGAGCGTAGCGAACAGTACGGCCCATTAATCCGCGAAATTATTGCTAAGATGCCGCCAAGCGAAGCCATTTATTATGGTGTTCTGCTAAGTCATGCCGAAACAGGTTGGACCAAAGAGGCCCGTTCAACCTATTTTCAATGGTTTTATGACGTGTTAAATGCCAAAGGTGGACTTAGCTTTAAGCCAGGCATGGAAAATATTCGATTGGCCGCAATGAAACATGTACCCGAAGAGGAGAAAGAATTTTATCAAGAGCTTTCAGGCGTCTATTCCCCTTCCTCTGCTGTGGTTGATTTACCCAAACCAATAGGTCCCGGAAAACAGTATGACGGTAGTGATATGGGTGAAATGATATGGGGTAGTGAACTCGCCGATTATAAAACCGATTTTAGTAAAGGGGAACGTGCTTATAAAGCGGGTATGTGCATTCTTTGTCACAGAATAAGAGGTGAAGGGGGCGCTGTGGGTTCAGATTTAACACAAGTATCGGATAAATACGGCAGGTATGATCTCTTATTTGCTATCTATAGTCCAAATGATGAAATATCAGATCAATATGCAAATACCCTATTTCATCTCAATGACGGTAAAAAAGTTGCTGGCCGCATCAAATCTGAAAACGATGAGAAGATTGTTATAATGCCCAATCCTTTCAATGAAGGTTATACAACAGAAATTCTAAAATCGAACATCAAAAAAAGTGAACTATCGCCACTTTCACCCATGCCTTCAGGTCTTCTCAACCGACTAAGTCCAGAAGAAATTAAAGACCTATTTGTATATCTGGAAGCTGGCGGTAATCCTGACCATAAAGTATATAAAGACAACCAAAATGAATAGATTATTGCTAGTTGCACTCTTGTTCGTAATAGGATGCAAAGAGATTAAAAAAGAGATTTCAGCAGAGAAGGTACCTCAGCAGTTCATCACCCCTTTAGGTAAAAAGTTTATTATCCCTGAGCCAACCGGAAAGATGTTAGCACGTTATGAAAAGGCAAAAAAGGACTTTGAAAACAACCCTAACGATCTTGACAATATTATTTGGTATGGTCGAAGAACTGCTTATTTAGGGCAATATGAAAAGGCGATTGGAATATATTCAGACGGGATAAAAAGATATCCATCGGAGTCAAGACTATATAGACATAGAGGTCATCGTTATATTTCCCTAAGAAGATATGATGAAGCTATTCAAGACCTTAAAAAAGCGAGCGAGCTCATTGAAGGGCAGAAAAATGAAATGGAAGCAGATGGCATGCCAAATGCCATGAACATTCCTGTAAGCTCCAGACATGGTAATATCTGGTATCATTTAGGACTCGCCTACTATTTAATTCATGATTACCAGAAGGCTTTTGATGCATATCTAAAGTGTCGGGAATCTGGAAACAATGACGATAATGTGGTATCGAGCACACATTGGCTTTATATGATCCAAAGAAGATTGGGAAATGAAGCTCTCGCAATGGAAATGCTTGAGCCGATAACTCTTGATGCCAAAATCATTGAAAATAAAAGCTACTACGATCTTTGTAAATTTTACAAAGGACTAATCCCTCTAGACTCGCTTAGTAACACTGAAAAAGGCAATGCCTCATCAGATGCCGTACTATATGGCCTGGCGAACTGGCATTTTTATAACAATGATAAAACGAAGGCCCACGAAATGATGCAAGGAATGATGGCTGGTAAGGCCTGGAGTTCTTTCGGATATCTAGCCGCTGAAAGTGATTTAATTGAATATTTTCAGGATAAAAATTGAACATTTTAGGCCAATGGCCACCTTCTAAAACGCTAGTAAATCACTACTTTTGCATAAATTATCTTGAGGATCAAACTATGAGTAAAGTTAAAATAGCCCCATCGCTACTAGCCGCTGATTTCGGTAACCTACAACGAGATGTAGAAATGGTAAACCAGAGTGAGGCCGATTGGCATCATATTGATGTTATGGACGGGGTATTTGTCCCCAATATCTCTTTTGGGATGCCGGTTATACGAGCCATCCAAAAACATGCCACAAAACCTTTGGATGTTCATTTAATGATTGTAGATCCCGATAGGTACATCAAAGCGTTTGCTGATTTGGGAGCCAGCGTTTTAAGCGTTCATTATGAAGCATGTAACCATCTGCATCGTTCACTTCAAGCGATAAAAGCTGAAGGAATGAAGGCTGGTGTTGCGATTAATCCCCATACGAATATTAGCTTATTGGAAGACATCATAAAAGAAATTGATCTGGTTTGTTTAATGAGTGTTAATCCGGGTTTCGGCGGGCAGTCGTTTATTGAAAATACCTACGATAAAGTACGATCGCTTAGGGAATTGATCAACAACAAACGAGCAGGTACATTGATAGAAATTGATGGAGGTGTAACTTCAAAAAATGCGAAAGCATTGGTTGAGGCGGGGGCAGATGTTTTAGTGGCTGGCAGTTTTGTTTTCAAAAGTGAGGATCCCACACAAACCATTCAGGAATTAAAAGTGCTCGCAGGATAATGGATCATTTTGATATTGTCATCGTTGGTGGAGGTCCTATCGGAATCGCATGTGGATTGGAGGCCCAAAAAAAGGGGCTTAGTTATGTGATTATCGAGAAAGGACCAATTGTCAACTCACTTTTCAATTATCCCATAAACATGCAATTCTTTTCGTCTTCAGATTTGCTCGAGATTGATAATATTCCCTTTATCAGTAATGAGGCCAAACCTAAAAGGAACGAAGCCCTGGAGTATTATCGAAGAATTGTAACTAGCAATAATTTACAAATTAAGCTCTTCGAGACGGTTGAAGAAGTCAATAAAAAAGTAGAAGGTTTTGAAATCGTTACTGATAAGAGCAACTATTACGCTGCTCATGTTATCATTGCAACTGGCTTTTATGATATACCCAACTTACTGGAAATTCCAGGGGAGGAATTAGCTAAGGTTTCACATTATTACAAAGACCCACACTTCTACGCCAGTCAAAAATTGGCTGTAATAGGCGCCAGTAACTCTGCAATAGATGCAGCACTCGAATGTTATCGAAAAGGCGCCCAAGTTACTTTGATTATTCGAGAACCCGAAGTGGGTAGACGCGTTAAATATTGGGTACGACCAGATATAATAAATCGGATAGAAGAAGGCAGCATTAAAGCTTATTTCAATGCCAATGTCATCGAGATTCAACCTTCTAAAATAGTAGTAGACACCGCTGAAGGTACAATTGAACTTGAAAATGATTTTGTACTGGCCCTTACAGGCTACAAACCCAATTTTGCTTTTCTAGAAAAGCTTGGGATACATTTATCGGATGATGAAAAAAAGTTGCCCCAATACAATCAGGAAAC
>JABDKZ010000421.1 GCA_013001935.1 Maribacter sp. | reverse complement strand
CTATATGGGCGGTTAACAAAATAATCGGGATATGACTGGTTCGCTCGTCATTCTTTAAAGTATTGCAAAGTTCAATCCCGTCACATAAGGGCATGCGCACATCCGAAATAATAACATCCGGGACCAGCTCCAATGCCTTTTCTATTCCTTGCAAACCGTTTTCTGCTGTGTGTATCTGATTATTTTTGCCCAATTCTGTAGCGATAAATTGACTTACATCTGCATTGTCCTCAACGATTAGGATTATCGGGAGGTCAGTATTTTTTAAAGGATCAATCTCTTCATTCTTTACTAGCTCCCCTTTTTCAGTGGTAGGAGAATCTAATTTACTGTTCTGGTTTTCCAAGACTGGGACACCCTTACTTATAAAAAAATCCTTGTTTACAGGGAGACTTACCTTAAAAATAATTTCGTTCTTCCCGCTTTGTTCAACTTCGATATCGCCACCATACAATTTCAGTAATTCCTTTACCAAGGAAAGACCAACCCCGGCGCCTGACGAAAATTCATCATTCTGATAAAATCTAGTAAACAAATTCTCCAAGGGCACTTCTACAAGATTATGAACCGAATTTCCGACTACAATACATACTTTTTCATCTACATTATGGGCCTTAAAGTAACAATGTCCATTTTCAGGGCAATACTTCATGGCATTTGAGAGCAGGTTCATCGTTATTTTTTCAATGACATCCTCGTCATACCAAATATTATCCATAGGTTCAACATCCGTGGTATAGATTATTTTCTTTGATTCTGCCTGATATTCAAACGAGGCGGAAATATTTCTCAAAAACAGGCCCAAATTGCCTTGGATCAACTTAAATTTTAGATTTCCGTCATCTACTTTGGCCAGATCCAACAATTGATCTACTAGAGCAAGCATACGACTGGTATTGCGCCTAATCATTGAGAAATTGGTAAGATCGGTATTTGATAAGTCCCCTTCGCGCAGTTTGGATTCTATGGGCCCTGAAATCAAAGTCAAGGGCGTTCGGAATTCGTGTGATATATCGGCATATAATTTTGATTTAAGCCTATTGAGTTCCTGTAACTTTTTTGTCTCATCTTCCTTTAGACGCAAGTTCAATTGCATACGCCATCGCCATCTGAAATAGATAATAATACTATAGACCAGGCTTAGAATCAAAAGTCCATATATTATTTTAGCCCAAATAGTCCAATACCAAGGTTGGGCAATTGAAAACGAAAAAGAAGTATGTTCCTCATTCCAAACCCCATCATAATTGCTCGATTTAACCTGAAAAATATAATCGTTGGGTGGTAATTGAGCATAACGTACGGCATTGATATTACCTGAATATACCCAATCCTGATCATGGTTCACTAATTTATACTGATATTCATTTTTTTCTGGCAATGAATATTGTAAGCTAGAAAAACTGAATGAAAGGGTGTTTTGGTCATGTTTCAATCTAGTTCCGGAAAGCAAGGGGGTTGATTTTCCTAATACCCCAAATCCAGTGATCGATGTTTTGGGTAATATCTGGTTTTCCCTAATATCCTCTGGGCGAAACCAGTAAAACCCATCCAATCCTCCAAAATATAGGTTACCTTCTTTATCAAGATGATATGCCCCAGTATTGAATTCAGTAGCCAGGCCATCATAATTACTATAATTTATTACAGCAGGTGCTGCAGCTAGGTTGTTATTTGGTGTAAATTTGGTGATTCCCTTGTTACTACTTAACCAAAGATTACCTTGAATATCTGGTAAAATAGCATAGATAACATTGTTGGCCAGTCCGTTAGCCGTTGTGAATTGATAAAACTTTTCCTCATCAATTACCAAAGCGTTCAAACCACCTCCGTTGGTCCCGATCCATAGAATGCCATTAGGGGCTGAGTATAACGATTTAATACTGTTGTTGTTTGACAAAATACCTTTTGGATTTTGTTTAAAGCGCTTAAAAGTACCGTCTGAAGGATTGAATTGGGCAATCCCATTTTCTTCGGTACCAATCCATAAATTACCCCGATTATCTTCCGTAATTACCCTCACATTATTACTAGGCACTGAATTCGTACTTTTAGGGTCAGCCATATATTTGTTAATTTCACCTTTCTCTTTGTCAAAATGTATGAGTCCATCTTCCCGCGTTCCTAACCAAATATTGTTTTTAGTATCTCTAAAAATATCCCAGACTGTATTGGCCGAGAGCGCTATGCTGGATGTTTTATCATACTGATGAAAATCACCATTTGTTTTTCTGAGGATAAGGCCCCCTTCTTGTGTACCTATCCAAAGATCCTCATCGTCATCAATGAGTAAACTCATTATCCTATTAGAAGAAATACTATTTTTAGTGTTTATCCCCGTAGTAAAAGTTTGCCAACTATTATTTTCAGGCTCATACTTTGTTAGCCCCTTTCCAGAGGTCCCTATCCATATTGAGCCCTGATTGTCTGTGACTATCGATCGTATAACATCGATATTTATTCCCTCAGGAGTCTGATAGTTGGTGAAAGAATTGAATTTTTCAAGATATTCGTCGAAAAAACTAATACCCCCCCCATCGGTTCCAAACCATAGCGTACCAGAATTATCCTCATAAATACATAGGATGTCATTATAATGTAATGCCCTTGGATTATTTTTGTCGGCCCTGAAATGTGCAATTTTATTTTTATCAAAATCCAATAAATACAATCCACGGCCATAGGTTGCCAACCATAATCTACCCTTTCTGTCTAAATGAATATCAATAATATTTAGATTCGACGGAAGGGGGTCTGAAAATGTCTGATTTGATATTCGGTGAAGAACCTTTTCAGGTGCATCCCTATAATATAAGCCATCTCCGAAAGTAGAGATCCATTGTCTCCCTTCTTTATCAGTGACGATATCACTAAAATTTTCATTAATGACCTCATCAAGATCATCATAGAAATTAACGAATGAGAATTCCTGTGTTTCTTTACTGAATTCTACAAGAAATCCGTTAGTGACTAGAGAAATATCTCCAAATGAATCCTCGAAGATATTATAAACGGGGCCATTGATTTCTTTCGCCCGTAATACTTTTTTTTGACTACCTGTTTTGGGATTATACTTATAAAGCCCACTAGAATGGGTGCCTATCCAATAATTTAGTTCTGTATCTTGAAAAATAACGCTTGCATCATCAAAACTTTGAAAATTCTCAAAACTATTATTTTGTGGATTTAACTTATATAATTTCTTGTCAATGGGTATTGCCCAAAGATTACCTTGTTTATCTTGATATACCTTCCCCAAATTGCTATAGTTGGTTTTGGTAATATCCAAAAATTTGTAAGGGAAAACCGTAAACTTTCTACCATCATATTTATTAAGACCGTCCTGAGTGGCAATCCACAAATATCCCGTACTATCCTGGGTTATGGAAATTGCGCTGTTTTGGGAAAGTCCATCTTTTACAGCTAACTGTCTAAAAGTAACCTGGTTTTGGGATACTGATGGTTGAATCCAAACAAAACAAAAAGTAAATGATACAAACTTGATAATCCTTAGTATGGATCTATCTTTTTTCATTTTGATAGTAGTCTTTTAACATCCATAAGATAAGGAATTTAGGAAACTCTGAAGTGAATCGGGGTCCTTATAAAAGAAAAAGTAGGAACACTCTTCGCTCCTACCTCTATAGTTTAAATACTGCCAAACTCGTACGACCTCCCAATGGATCAAAATCAGTTTAAATTGTATTCTATGCCGACCTAGGTAGTTC
>JABDKZ010000378.1 GCA_013001935.1 Maribacter sp. | reverse complement strand
GTTTCCTTATTGGAGGAATACTACCAAAAGGCCATAAATGATGGAATCACTGTTTTCGCCATAGTAGGTAGCGCGCCTTCAACCGCAACAGGAATGTACGATGATCTGAAGAAAATCAGCACATTTGCCAAAAAACATAACATCTGGTTTCACGTAGATGGGGCCCATGGCGGGGCATCAATATTTTCAGCAAAATACAGCCATACCGTGAACGGTATTGATCAAGCGGATTCAGTTGTAATTGATGGTCATAAAATGATGATGATGCCAACTATTACCACAGCCCTTCTTTTTAAAAATGGCATTCATTCGTACACGACATTCAGTCAAAAGGCCGACTATCTTCTTAATAAATCTAGAGATGAAGATTGGTACAATTTGGCCAAACGTACTTTTGAATGTACCAAGACTATGATGAGTATTCAGTGGTATACCCTTTTAAAAACCTATGGCGAGGGCATTTTTGATGAATACCTGACCACTTTATACGATTTAGGACATAAAATGGCCGAAATGATTGAAATTGATTCCCAATTTGAATTGGCCGTAAAACCCATGTCGAATATTGTATGTTTTCGATATTTTGATAGTTCCCTCAATAATTCAGAATTAAACCAACTCAACAAGCGTATTAGACATCAGCTATTGGAAGAAGGGGAGTTCTATATCGTTCAAACCAAATTAAATGGCATTCATTATTTACGAATTACGATAATGAATCCGTTTACTACTATAGCACACTTGAAGCGATTGTTAGAAAAGATCAAAGAAAAATCAAAAAGTATAAGAACTTCGACTTAATATCCCTGTCCTGAATCCACTAAAAAGAACAATTATTCCCGCATTGATTCAAGAATCTTTTCTTCAGTTACTTTATTCGAAAAGTTGACCGCACACTCAATTAAAGCTAAATGGGAATATGCTTGCGGAAAGTTTCCTAATAACTTTTTGGTCTTAAAATCAATGTCTTCACTGAACAAACCTAAATGATTACTATAAGATAATAATTTTTCAAAATGCTGCATAGCCTTTTCCTCTTCCCCAATTTTGAACAGGCTATTAATAAACCAGAATGTACATATCGTAAATGAAGATGAGGGCAATCCGAAGTCATCTTCATTTTTATATCGATATAACAATCCGTCGTTACTCAATCCCTTTTCTATCGCCTTTACTGTATTCACAAATTTTGGGTCCTTGGCGTCAATAAACCCATAAGATTCCATTAAAAGTACAGAAGCATCCAAATGGGTCGAGCCATAGGATTGTGTAAATGCCTTTACTTTAGGATTCCAAGCATTTTTATAAATATCACTCTTTATTTGCTGTTCCAATTGAGTCCACTCCTCTAATTTGCGTGTCTTTTTTAATATGCGAGCTACTTTTACCGCCCTATCCAGGGCAACCCAACAAAGTACTTTGGAAAAAGTAAAATGCCTGTCCTCGGTCCGGAATTCCCAAATGCCCTTATCAGGTTCTTCCCAGTGTCTGGAAACAATCCAAACAATACCCTTGGTAATACCCCATAACTCCTCACCATTTTCAATATCCGTGCTGAATTTAGCTAATTGGGCATGAATAACATCCATTAAAATCCCGTAAATGTCATTCTGCTTCTGTTTATAAGCAGCATTACCTATTCGTACAGGTTTAGAACCTTTATAACCACTTAGATGGTCTAATGTTTCTTCGGTCAATCTCTTTTCCCTATTGATACCGTACATGATTTGTAATTTTTCATCCTTGTCAGGAATCAAATCAATAATAAACTGAAGATATCTTTTGGCCACATTTTTATGGCCCAAACCGGACATTACCTTTATTACCATCGAGGCATCCCGAATCCAACAGAAACGATAATCCCAATTCCTAACCTCACCTATGGTTTCAGGCAAGGAGGTAGTAGCTGCAGCCAGAACAGCTCCGGTCTTGTCATAGCTCAACAATTTCAAAGTAATGGCACTCCGGGTTATCTGTTTATTATATTTTCTGTAATTGGGTGTTCGGTTAGTCCAGTTTAACCAATACACCTTGGTGCGTTCAAGATCTAAATAGGTCTTTCTTGAGGTGGGCTGCAGTATTTTTTCATTATACCCTACAAGAAAATATCCATTTTGGGTGAGCTCGATCTCCCGGCCCTCCATAACGGCATTTTTATTGAACGAGGTATACAGGAAGATCGTGTCGAATTTTTCATTCCGGGTAATGCTAACAATAAAGTTCCTTTTCACATAGGTTTCGGTAATTCCCGAGGCGTACTCAAGCTTAGGGTTATATTTTACGCTAAACTTAGGTCTTCCCTGAATATGCCTAACATGTCTTGCAATCTCCGGGGGAGCGTAATATCCGCCATCTTCCTTATAATATCTAGGCATGAAATCGTGTAGCTCAAATATATTCTCACCATCAGAAAATCGTGTAATAAGAACTGCTGTATTTTTTTTGTACCGCTGCTTAATGTCGTAATCATCTGAAACAAGTATTTCAAAGCTCCCACCGATCTTCTCATCCAATATTTTAGCAAAGACCGATGATGAGTCAAATTCTGGAAGACAACACCAATCTAAGGATCCTGTTTTCGATATCAGGGCCGCACTCCTACAATTTCCAATAATTCCGTAATCTAAATTGTCCATATATCAAATATCCGCTAAAAGCAATTTATAAGTTGGTTTTGCCATGCAATTTGTCGAATTTTATATAAACGAAAGCCTAAACACGTCAAAATCATTCAAATTATGGGCAAAACTATCATAATCTCAAATAGACTACCTGTACAATTACAAATTAGCAACGGAACCATCTCTGCAATACCAAGTGTTGGTGGATTGGCGACAGGAATGAAATCTGTTCACTCTGGAGGTGATAGTCTTTGGATTGTGTGGAGTGGTTTGACCGATGAGGAGATTCCGGAAGAATTGGCCCCTAAAATAGATAAAGCTTTAGCAGAACATGGATCTTCAAAGGTAAGGTTGACCT
>JABDKZ010000353.1 GCA_013001935.1 Maribacter sp. | reverse complement strand
GGATTTCGATTGCACAGCTAACGGCGTCAATAGCCGTATTAAAACTGGCCAGTGTACCATCTCCCATTTCTTTTAAATAGCTTCCACCGTATTTTTCAATTAATGGTTTGTGTATTTGGCGGTTTTTGTGAATTAAAGCAAGCCCCAGTGCTACATCCTTGCCCATAAGTGCCGTATACCCAACAATATCGGTAAACATAATAGCGGCAAGCTGTTGTCCTTCTTTCATCTTAGTGAAATTGGTTTAAAAATTGATTGGCACAGGGAGTATTCCAAACTAAGAATAATGAATCTATACCGATAGTAGGTCTATGCTTTTCATGTGCTATTTTAATGGGATAACACATTGAATAAATATGTTGAAATGTTGATTTCGGCAAGCAAGTCATAACCGTTCAATTGGTATTACCCCAAATTACAAATAAAACCATTACGGATTACCAAAATAAGTATGTATCAATTCCTTAAATCTGTCCTCTTCATGTAATAATTGTATATCGGCATGGAGTTTTATCCACACCAGGTTTTTATACCCATTATCGAGGGCTTTTTCCAAATAATCAATCGCTTCAATTTTTCGGTCTTGAACGGCCATTAATTGTGCATATTCGAAGTACATAGGGGGCTCCATATCCAAGGCCTTTTTTCCAATGTTCCATCCCCCTTCTTTATCGCCCAATTTTGTGCGTACAATACCATTATATATGTATGAATTTTGATCATCTGGATTAGTGACCAACCACGTTTCGGCTACTTTTTTGTATTTAAGAAAATGCGCTCTGGCCAATTCATGTTTGCCTAGGGCATTATAATTTACGCCGAGATCATAATTTGCAGAAAATTCATGGGGATTTTCACGAAGTAACGTCTCTAGAACTTTAATGGCTTCAGTATATTTCCCTTGTAGCCTATAGACATGCGCCAATCGGTATTGATTCATCGAAAAATTTGAGTTAAGCTCCCCTGCTTTAAGATAAGCCGCTTCTGCTTTCTGAAGTTCATTTAAGCCTACATGGACTGAACCAAGATAAAAATAACCCCAGGGATTATCAGGGGCATTCTTAATCATGCGATTAGACCATGTCATGGCAGAATCTAATTGTGCATAATAATCCAGATAAATCCAGATTATTCCGCTATTGGTAAGCATCATATATGGATTGATCTTAAGCGCCATTTTATATTCATCCAAAGCGCTATCATACTTCCCCTGATTTTGTAAATACCAGCCCAGGTTATTGTGCGCCGCTGGATCATCAGGATATAATCCAAGGCGTTTTTCAGTATATCCGATTCCCTTTTCCAGGTCATTTTCAACATTCACAGCGTAAAAAGCAAGAATGCCAAATTTTTCCCGGTCTGTAAGATTATCAATGGATACAATAGCTTTATCGAGCCATTTTCGCCCCTCGTCCTGGTCAAATTTTTCATATAGAATATTCCCGAGGGAAGCCTTCGCAGCAGTAAAATTACTATCAAGTCGAATGGCATTCTCATAATGACTCCTGGCTTTTTTAAAGTCGAGTCGAAGATGACTTTCAATTCCAAGCGAATACTGCTTTAGAGCCTCTAATGAAGAAGTAGTAGCTTCTTTAAGTGGTTTGCTATGATTGGAGATCATGATTCTTGATTCTCCAAGGCGTCGTCGTAACTTTCTGCTTAACTGTTCCAGTTTTCCAATGATTTCATCTTGGCTATTGGCATAAAGAACTTCAGACTTTAGGATATTGGCCGTTTGTGCTTCCAGGATTCTGGCAGTAAGGATGTACTGGCTGCCCACCCTGCTAATAGTTGGAACCACAAAAATTTGTATACCTTCTCGAATGGCAATTTCCCTGCCGATTTCTTCATCAATACCCGTACTGCTTTCCCTTTCCATTCGCTTTAAAGTCGCAATCATCCGCCGTCTGGTCAGTACATTTAGATAGCGTGATTGGTTGACACTCAGAATAAAAGCTGTATTTAGCGAGTGGTCTAAGATTGTTTCATCTGTCAAATTTTCAAAATCTGTAATGACAATCCAATCGCGTTCTGTAAAGGGAATAGTTGTGGTACCATAGAGAAAAAAAATAGTGGCAACAACCCCGATTGCCAAAATAATAACAGATATTGTTTTAAGCAGTTGTATGAGCAGAGGTCTCCCTAGCAATTTATTTTTTTCTGAATACACCGCAGATGCATCGGTAGCAGGTAGTTCTTCACTCAGTACGTTATATATTTTTACTTGCTCATTTACATTTTTAAAGTATTTTTCTTCTAAAAATTGGGTATGTATATCGGCCTTATTTTTTACGTCCCTGTAAACAGGCTCAGTAATGTAAATGCTTCCTACTTCTGCAGATGCCTGTAAGCGGGAGGCTATATTAACACCGTCACCGAATACATCCGAATCCTCAAATACCAATTCGCCTTCATGGATGCCTATTCTTAGAGGTATGTTCTGTTCCTTGCTTGCTATCTGAATTTCTATGGCATAGCGCACGGCATCTGACCCAAGATCAAAACTGATCAACATACCATCTCCCATTTCTTTGATTAGTACTCCATTATATTTCTTGAGTAGCCCGGTATGTACATTACGGTTTTTCTGGAGCATCTCAAATGCACGCTTCTCATCTGACCCCATCAAGGCGGTATAACCTGCGATGTCAGTAAACATAATGGCTGAAAGACGATGTTCTTGCATGTGCCCTAATTGTTTTATACGCGAATGATTTAGTAGCCGTATAAATTTTGATTGTAAACCAATTCAAAATTTATCGAATTTATTAGTTTGGAGCAATGATTTCTATCAGGTGTTGGGTTCTGGCTTCCGGATCCATGTTAGAACGAATCGAATTTTATATGTAGTTTTAGAGAAGCCATTTTTAGGTTGAAGATTAAAGCGAAAATTTAAAGTATGCAGATGAATTTAAACATAAACAATAGCGCATATGAGGTAGACGTAGATC
>JABDKZ010000133.1 GCA_013001935.1 Maribacter sp. | reverse complement strand
TTAGGTATCGGGGCCACGCCTTCCCTTTTCCTTGCTGTCATCGGTGAATTTGTATGCCCTATTTTAATTATCATTGGTTTTAAAACCCGCTGGGCAGTGGTTCCACCTATGATAACTATGCTTGTTGCAGGATTTATTGTGCACGCTGCTGATCCTTTTGGCACTAAGGAAAAAGCTTTATTATTCATGGCTTTCTTCATCGCGATTATTCTCCTGGGACCAGGAAAATTTAGTATTGACAAGAAATAACTAGAATATCTTGGCCATTAATTCTTTTAAAAGGTCTGCCTGTGGAACGGCAATTGCCCCAACTCCTTTTCCTTTTAAGTCCATTTCCCGCAAATGGGATACAATAGAACTAACTTTCTTCATTGGATAATTTTTAGCTGCAACTTGGTATTCCCCGACAAAATAAGGGTTAATCCTAAGCGCACTAGCTACGTTCTTTGGAGAATGGTCATTTAAACCATGATACTGCAGAACTTGGGAAAAAAAGTTATGTAATAAAGACACCGTTAATACAAATGGATTGTCTTTGGGATTCTCGGCGAAATAATTCACTATTCTAGTAGCCTTTAGCATGTTTCTTTCCCCTATGGCTTTCTTGAGTTCAAAATTATTGTAATCTTTACTAATACCAATATGTTCTTCAATAGTTGCCGGTGTAATCTGACTTTCTTTTGGAAGCACTAAGGTGAGCTTTTCTAACTCTTTGCTGATTCTGCTCAAATCGGTTCCCAAATATTCAACCAGCACAATAGCAGCCTTATGGGAAATGCTGTAGCCTTTGCCCTGAAGAACTCTTCTTAACCATTCAGAAACCTGGTTTTCATATAGCTTCTTACTTTCGAACAAAACACCATATTTGCCTATGGATTTATACAGTTTTTTACGTTTATCTAACTTCTTATACTTATAGCATAGCACCAAAACTGTTGTTTGCTGTGGGTTTTCGGCATAAGCCACAAGTTGTTCTATAGTTCGTGATAATTCTTGCGCTTCTTTTACAATAACCACCTGTCTTTCGGCCATCATGGGATAACGCTTGGCATTGGCCACAATTTCGTCGATACTCGCTTCTTTTCCATAGAGTACCATTTGATTGAATCCTTTTTCCTCCTCGGTCAGGACATTTTTTTCAATGAACTGCGATATCTTATCAATATAATAGGGCTCCTCTCCAAATAGAAAATAAATTGGTTTTATATTTCCGTTTCGTATATCGGCAACAATTTGTTTTACTTCATCCATTCAAAAAAAATCATCAAATTTGCGTCATGCAATCCCTTAACTTTCCAACCTATGACTTTCGCTTCAAAAATAGCGAAAATAAAGTCCATATATTTGATCCTATCCGCAAAAAGTTTGTTGTTCTACAACCTGAGGAATGGGTGCGTCAGAATGTAGTTCAATTTTTGATACAGGAGAAGAAATATCCCAAGAGCCTTATCAATGTGGAAAAGCAGATAAACCTAAAAACCCTTAAAAAACGTTACGATATTGTGATTTTCGACACAAAGGGAAAAATTTCAATATTAGTGGAATGCAAGTCGCCTAAGATCATTATTAACCAGCAAGCCTTTGACCAAATAGCCAGATATAATATGCAGTTAAATGCCAAATTTCTAATGGTCACCAATGGTCTTCAGCATTTTTATTGTAAAATGGACTATAAACAAGAAAAATATACCTTTTTAGAACAAATTCCTGATTTTAGCCGTTAATTTGCAAGCGTTTTGAAAATAGCCATTGTTATACTTAATTGGAACGGAGAGGTGCTCTTGGAAAGATACCTTCCTTCGGTTATCCAATATTCCGGAGATGCAGCTATTTATGTAGCCGACAATGCATCTACCGATGGTTCGGTAGCCTATGTGCAACAGAATTTCCCACAAATACGCATAATCCAAAATAGTGTTAACGGCGGATTTGCAAAAGGATACAATGATGCACTTCGATCAGTTCATGCCGATATCTACTGTCTATTAAATTCTGATGTTGAGGTCACTGAAAATTGGTTGCAGCCCATTGCGAAGGCATTTGATACAATAAAAGATGCCGCCATTATTCAACCTAAGATTTTGGATTTATTACGAAAGGATTATTTTGAATATGCCGGGGCGGCAGGTGGCTTTATCGATCAATTGGGGTACCCTTTTTGTCGCGGTAGGATTTTCCAGGAATTGGAGAAAGATACTGGGCAATACGATGATACTAAAGAAATATTTTGGGCTACAGGCGCCTGTATGTTTATTAAAAGTGAAGTCTATCATAGCCTTGGTGGTTTTGATGAGGACTATTTTGCGCACCAAGAAGAAGTTGACCTTTGTTGGAGAGCTAAAAATGCCGGTTATAAGGTTTATTATGTAGGTGCTTCAAAAGTGTACCATTTAGGTGGTTCTACACTTAGTAATATGAATCCTAAAAAAACGTATTTGAATTTTAGGAATTCGCTCTTCTCAATAACAAAAAACCTCCCAAGGCGAAAAGCAATCCTGATTATATTCCTAAGACTTTTATTGGATGCAGTCGCAGGATTACGATTTATCTATCAATTTAAATTCAAGCATTGCTTTGCCATAATAAGGGCACATTTAAATTTCTACGCCAAATTTGGTCGCATGTACCGAAAACGTGAAAAGCATAATTTTATTAAAAAATACTATGTTACAAAATCCATAGTATGGTCTCATTTCGTACATCACATAAAGAAATTTAACATTTTAGTAAAAGATTAACTAATTTTGCCGATTCTAAGGCCTTCTAATTGTATAATTTTGAGGTTACATTAGATGCTTTGGCAGATTAACAAACAATTAATACTAGTTATACACATCATTATGAAAAAAATTATTTTAGGCTTATTAGGAGTAACACTTTTGTTATCATCATGTGTTTCACAAAAGAAATATGCAGATTTAGAGGCCCAGCACAAAGAAGCCCAAGATTTGTTGAATTCTGCGACCGTTAAATTAAATAGTTGTCTTGAAGATAAAGCTACTGCAACATCAAAATTGCAAACACTTGAAGACCAAAATGCTTTCTTAAAGGCGAACAACCAAGAATTGATCAATAACATGGGTAATTTGACCACCCTTACGACTAAAGGTGCTGAAAACCTTGAAAAGTCGTTGGAAAGTCTACAAGAAAAAGATCTTACGATTAGAAAATTACAAAATGCCATAACACGGAGGGATTCTGTTAATTTAGCTTTAGTCCAAAGCTTAAAAGGAGTATTGGGTAATTTGGATGACGAGGATATAGAAATCAGCGTAGAAAAAGGCGTTGTATTTGTTTCTATCTCAGATAAATTATTATTCAGTAGCGGAAGCTATAACATAACAAATAGGGCCAAGGAAGTATTGGGTAAAGTTGCCAAAGTGGTAAACAACAAGCCTGATTTTGAATTTATGGTAGAGGGCCACACTGATGATGTTCCTTATAGAAAAGGCATCTTATTGGATAACTGGGATTTGAGTGTTAAGCGTGCAACTGCAGTTGTTAGGGTATTACAAAATGACTATAGTGTTGATCCCAAGCGTATGACAGCAGCTGGTAGGGCAGAATACATCCCTGTTTCACCTACTGAAAAATCAAAGAACAGAAGGACGAGGATTGTGGTTCTTCCAAAATTGGATCAGTTTTATAGTATGATCGAAGAGGGAATGAAAGATCCTGCTATCAATAATTAATAATAGTATTAATATAAAAAAAACCGCATCCTTAGAAGGATGCGGTTTTTTTATGCCTTATAATTTTTGGGTTAAAATATATCTAAGCTGCCCTTGCCGTTACGCAGTACTTCGATTTCGTCTTTTGAAAGATCAATAACGGTTGAAGCTACATTGTCACCATATCCCCCATCGATGACGACATCAACAAGATCACGCCATTTTTCATAAATCAGCTCTGGATCGGTTGTATATTCCAAAAGTTCATCTTCGTCATGTATTGAGGTAGATACTATTGGGTTGCCCAATTCCATGACCAAAGCTTGGGCAATACTATTATCAGGGATACGGATACCCACTGTTTTCTTTTTTTTAAAATCTTTTGGCAAACTATTACTGCCTGGTAAAATGAACGTGTAAGGACCTGGTAATGCCCTTTTCAAAATCTTAAAGGTAGCGGTATCTATTTGTCGCACATAATCAGACAGATTGCTTAAATTGGCACAAACAAAGGACCAATTGGCCTTTTCCAGTTTAATTCCCTTAATTCTCGCTATTCGTTCTAAAGCCTTGGTATTTGTTATATCACAACCAAGACCATACACCGTATCAGTTGGGTAAATCACGAGTCCACCCTTGCGTAAGGCCTTGACCACTTTCGCAATCTGTTTGGGGTTGGGATTCTCCTCATATATTTTTATAAACTCGGCCATTGATTGTTGCTTAACTATTCATTCACTTGAAATACCCTTACATAATCAACCTCCATTACGGCTGGGAATATGCTATCATCAACACCTTGAAGTCCACCCCAATTTCCACCTACAGCAATATTCATTAATACATAAAATGGTTTTGAAAAAGGCCAATTACTGGCATTAGGTTCAGCAGGTCGTTGAAAGGTAAATATGATATTATCAATCTCATCAAGATAGAATTTCAAATATTTTTCTGTCCAAAGTACTCCGTAATTATGAAATTCCTCTTCGATAGAATTTAATGTTACAGGTCCTGATGACAGCTGTGTTCCTTCTACATGGTTATTCGCCGCACTATGGATTGTGAAGTGTACTATATTGGGATCATAACTCACATATTCCATCAAATCAATCTCACCACAGTCAGGCCAGCCTATAGTTGATATGTTATTGCCGAGCATCCATAGGGC
>JABDKZ010000018.1 GCA_013001935.1 Maribacter sp. | reverse complement strand
CACCATTTGTTTTCATAGCTACACTATCCATTTTAGACCTATTGTAGGTAATGGTATCCTCTGCTGTTATTGAGGTGATCTGATTTTTATCCACCTCCCATATCCAAGTGCGTTCAAAATGGGAAGTATCCCGATCAACATTAAAGGTGAACTGAAGCTCATTGATTTTTTTCCAATTTTCAAATCCACTTTTATAAGCCACTTTTTCAACGAGGCTCAGTTCTTTGGTCTCTGAGGGTGTTTCGGTTTTCTTTTTTTCCTTACAACTGATTGTAGTAATGATTAGGAGGGATAAAAGCGCAAATCGGAATTTCATTTTTCAGGTTTTTTCAAAGATATGGGAATCCTCGAGAATAAACAATACAGCTTACCTTCTTAAGAAATCAATGCTTGGTACTGCACTGAATATTTAATAAAATGCTTAGTTTTGATATTTATAAACAAAAATGGAATGAGTTCTAAAAAAGGAAAGGTACAAGAAGCAATAGATGAAAAATTATTGGAAGAACGAAAGGTTTTTCTTTGGGGAATGGTTGATGATGATTCCGCCAAACATGTAATAGATCGCTTGCTGTATTTAGACATGCAAAACAATAAGGAAATCCAGTTATTCATAAACAGTCCCGGGGGGTATGTGACATCTGGTTTTGCCATGTACGATACCATTAAGGCTTTAAAAAGTCCCGTATCTACTATTTGCACGGGATTGGCCGCTTCAATGGGCTCTATATTGCTTTCTGTAGGTAAAAAAGGAAGGCGTTTTATACAACCGCATGCTCAAGTTATGATTCACCAGCCTAGTGGTGGTGCAAGAGGACAGGCCTCGAACATTGAAATTCAGGCAAAGGAGATAATCAAAACCAAAGAATTAAGTGCAAAAATCTTAGCCGAAAATTGCGGTCAGGATTATGATATCGTTATGCGTGATTTTGATAGGGATTATTGGATGAATGCACAAGAATCGATAGAATACGGAATAGTTGATGGAATTTTGGAATAGTTCAGTTCAATTTATTTCAAAAAGAAAAAGTCCTTCGCATTTTTGATGTGAAGGACTTTTTTTTAAGATATATATAGACGCCGAAGCGGATTGTATCATATATACGATAAAATGGTTAATTTGGATGTCTACTTTATTAGACAGACAGGGGTATGCCGTTATTGTGAAATTAGTTGATTGGCAAGGCCCTGCCCCATATGATTGAAGTTTATTAAATTTACCATCTAGCCCTAATTTATTCCTTATAAGAGATTATGAAGCAAACGCCAAAGAACATTGCAATTGTAGGATCAGGTTTAGTAGGTTCGCTCTTGGCCATTTACTTGCGAAAATTAGGACATACTATCACGGTTTTTGACAGACGACCCGATATACGTACCATAGAGTTTTCCGGCAGGTCAATTAATTTGGCAATGAGTAAAAGGGGTTGGAGAACATTGGCCGAAATAGGAATTGAAGATGAGATAAAAAAAATAGCCATACCTATGGATAAACGGGCAATGCACGTCTTGGGTAAACCTATTTACTTTCAGAAGTACGGTAAGGAGGGTGAGGCCATTTGGTCTATATCCCGCGGGGTATTGAATCGTAAAATGATTGATTTAGCAGAAAAGTCCGGGGTTATTTTCAAATTTAATGAGAAGGTATGGGATATTAACCTTCCAGAGGCCAAATTACATACTGGTGAGACCGAAAAAGGGGAGTGGAAAGAATATACTTATGATTTAGTATTTGGTTGTGATGGGGCGTTCTCTAGAATTCGCCATAAAATGCAGCGACGCAGTCGATTTGATTATTCCCAAGATTTTCTGGATGTCGGCTATAAGGAATTAACGATACCAGCCAATGCCGATGGAAGCCATAAATTAGATGCAAATTCGTTTCATATATGGCCAAGAGGGCGGTATATGTTTATTGCCATGCCGAATATCGATGGCAGTTTTACCTGTACCTTATTCATGCCGTTTGAAGGTGATGTTTCTTTTGAAAGCATCAAGACCAAGGATGAAGCAATGAATTTTTTTAAAACTAATTTTCCGAGTGTTGAACGTGAAATTGAAAACCTGGCCAAGGACTTTTTCAAGAACCCAACCAGTGCCATGGTTACTATGAAATGTTTCCCTTGGACGTATTGGGACAAAGTTGCCTTGGTTGGTGATTCGGCCCATGCCATAGTTCCTTTTTATGGGCAAGGGATGAATGCAGGTTTTGAAGATATTTATGTGCTCAACGAGATAATAAAAGAACAAGGTGATAATTGGGAAGGTATTTTTCAACAATATCAAAAGCAACGCAAACCAAATGCAGATGCCATAGCAGAATTAAGCTACCGCAATTTTGTAGAAATGAGTAGTAAAACTGCGGACCCAAAATTTTTATTACAAAAGAAGATAGAAAAGCGGTTCGCTGAAAAGCACCCGGATAAATGGACACCTTTATACTCAAGAGTTACTTTTTCCTTTAGACCTTATGCAGAAGCTTTGACCATTGGTGAAGCACAGGAAAAGATCATGTCACAAATTATGGAAATGCCGAATATTGAGGAGGAATGGGATAGTGATAAGGTCGAAAAGGCCATTTTGAAAATGGTGTAACCCGCTATTCAAATAAAAAGGCCATCAAAATAGATGGCCTTTTTAAACTTTTAAAATTATTTGCTTTATAGCTTAGCGAACATTTTCTCCATTTTGGCTTGCTCTTCTTCAGCAAGTGTTGAATCAACTAAAATCCTGCCACTATGCTCATCGGTAATTATTTTTTTTCGAGAAGCAATTTCAACCTGAACCTGAGGTGGTATTGTAAAGAAAGAACCTCCTGAAGCACCTCTTTCAATAGGTACGACAGCAAGGCCGTTTTTTACATTGCCCCTTATTCTAGCGTATGCCTTTACCAAACGTTCCTCAATTTGATCTTGGTATTCGTTAGATTTGTTCAAAAGTGCTTTTTCTTCTTTTTCGGTTTCGGCCAAAATAGCATCCAACTCACTTTTCTTGTGTTTTAAATGCGATTCTCTTTCACTTAATTTTTCTTTGGTTTCAGAAATAACCTCTTTCTTTTGCTCTATTTGGGCTTTAAACTCTTTGATATTTTTTTCTGCCAGTTGAATTTCCAATTCTTGAAACTCCAACTCCTTACTTATAGAGTTAAATTCCCTACTGTTACGAACATTTTTTTGCTGTTCGGTATATTTTTTTATCAATCCTTTTGATTCTTCGATCAAATTCTTTTTCGCCCCTATTTCGAAGTTAATGGTCTCAACATCGGTTTTAAGTTTGTCCAATCTAGTTTTAAGACCTAAAACATCATCTTCAAGATCCTCAACTTCTAATGGTAATTCACCTCTTACATTGCGTATTTCGTCAACCCTTGAGTCAATTAATTGCAAATCATATAACGCTCTTAATTTTTCCTCAACGGTTGCTTCTGCTTTTTTTGCCATACTTATAAATACTTGATTGGATTCGTTTTACTTTCCGATAAACGGATTGCAAAATTAGGAATTTTTTTTGTAAGATAATCAACTAAAAGATTTTTTGTAAACTGTTCGGTTTCAAAGTGCCCAATATCTGCAATTACCAGTTTATCTTCTGCTTCATAAAATTGGTGGTATTTTACATCTGCAGTAATGAAAATGTCTGCTCCGGCAGCTTTGGCCGCTTTAATGGCAAACGCCCCACTTCCACCTAAAACAGCAACTTTTTCAATGTTTTTATTCAATAATTTGGAATGTCGAATACCACGGGCATGCATTCGGTCCTTTACGAATCTTAAAAATTCAATTTCACCCATTGGTTTTCCCAAGGTTCCTATCATTCCCATACCTATATTTTGGTCCTTATTTTCCAGGGTTAAAACTTCGTATGCCACTTCATCATAAGGGTGATTATTGAATAATGCTTGCATTACTTTTTTCTCAACGGATGCCGTAAATGTAATATTGATCTGTACTTCTTCCTCAAAATG
>JABDKZ010000495.1 GCA_013001935.1 Maribacter sp. | reverse complement strand
ATATTATATTTTCGTTCTAATGCAACTGCTAAGAAAAATAGCCTTCCCGATTTCCTTGGTATATGCCTTAGTGGTACATATACGCAATTTTCTTTTTAATATCGGATTTTTTAAAAGTACATCTTTTAAAACTCCAGTGATCTGTGTGGGCAACCTTAGTGTTGGAGGAACCGGTAAAACCCCTATGATCGAGTATTTGATTAAAATTCTTAAAGAAGGGAACAAGGTAGCGATATTGAGTAGGGGGTATCGACGTAAATCTAAAGGATTCGTATTGGCCACAGCGAGTAGTAAAGTAGAGGAAATTGGGGATGAACCCTTTCAACTGTATACGAAGTTTGCAGATATAACAGTTGCTGTGGATGCCGATCGTCGTAATGGAATTAAAAATTTACAACATCTCGTTAACCCGGATATTATCTTATTGGATGATGCATTTCAGCATCGAAAAGTAAAATCTGATTGCTCAATACTATTGACAGCGTATGATAATCTTTACGTAAATGATTGGTATTTGCCAACTGGGAACTTAAGGGATAGTAAAAGGGAAGCCAAACGGGCCAATTTAATAATTGTTACCAAATGTCCCGAAGAACTGACTGTTGGGGAACAATCGAAAGTTGTAAGCTTACTATGTCCAGAGTCGGGTCAAGAGGTAATTTTTAGTTATTTAAGTTATGGTAAGGAAATAAAAGGAAAAACATCATCTATGGTACAGAATGACCTTTTGGGAAAGAAGGTTACTTTAGTGACCGGAATTGCGAATCCTGAACCTTTGGTCAATTACTTAAGTAAAAAACAATTGAACATTGAACATCTGCAATATAAGGACCATCATTTTTTCTCTGCCTCGGAAATTGAACTTTTTAATTCAAAAGATTTTGTTTTGACAACTGAAAAGGACTTTGCAAGATTAAAAGATCAAGTTGCGCATTTATATTATATTCAAGTGGAACATAAATTTTATGGAGATGGGGTTTCAGTTTTGAAGAAAGCAGTAACTGCGGCTATACCTTAGGTTCTCCATTTAAGCTATTCTCGAAAATATTCTCTCCAATTTTTTGATAGAATACTTCAGGTTTAAAGGGCTTAGTTACAACATCATTGCAACCTGCGGCGTAGAAACTTTCCAGACTATCGTCTAATGAGATTGCTGTTAACGCTATTATCGGTGTGGTTTTATCAAACTTCCTAATCTCAATCGTGGCTTCCTCCCCACTAATACCAGGCATATGAATATCCATTAGAATGGCATCATACTTCTTGTTCTTGGCAAGGTCAATGGCATCCATACCATTACTCGCAATATCGCTGGTAATGTCTTTTTTAGATAACATTTTTTTGGTGATGACCTGATTGATTTTATTGTCTTCGACAATCATTAAATGAAGACCTTCGAACTTGTAATTTTTTTGGGTAATCTCAAAAGGAATATCATCAACTAAACTGTCCTTGCACTTTATTTTTAGTTCAAAAAAGAAGGAACTACCTTTATCAAGGTCACTCTCTAACTCTATTTGACTATGGAATAGACCTAATAAGCTTTTTACGATGGTGAGTCCTAATCCGGTTCCTCCATATTCCCTGTTTATCTGGATCGACCCTTGCTCAAATCCTTCGAATATATTCTGTTGTTGTTCTTTTGAAATCCCAATACCGTTATCTTTTACTTCAAAATATAAGGTTACATCTTCCTCTTCTTTGTGCACCATTTGCGCAATAACCCTAACATCGCCATTTTTCGTGAATTTAAGTGCATTGCCCACAAGGTTCATAAATATTTGCGAAAGCTTCAAGGGGTCGCTCATTAAATGCGAAGGTATACTTTCATCATAATCCAAAATAATTTGGGTATTATTTTCCTTGGCACTTTGTTTCAATGAATCAATTACTTCAATCAACACCTTTTTAAGGTTGAACTCCATAATCAAAGGTTCTAACTTATCAGCATCAATCTTATTTATATGCAAGATGTCATTGATGAAATTTAAAAGATAGTCACCTGAGAATTTCAAGGCCTTTAAATGTTCTTTTTGATTTTCACTCGGATTTTCTTCCAATAACAAATGCGTAAGTCCGGTGACCGCATATAGCGGAGTTCTAAGCTCATGGCTTACTGTTGACAAGAAATTGGTTTTTGCCTCCATCGCACTTACCGCTTCGTCACGAGCAATTTGCAGTTCGCTGTTTTTTGTATGTAAGAGATCGTTGGTCTTAAGTTTTATCTGATTATTCCGATATAGTGAAACAGCCAATAAAGAGATGATGATTAGAAATGCAGAGGTTAATATTGCGGTTATTTCAGACCTATTTGCCGATTTGCTCAGTTCCTCGATCCGCTTATCTTGGCGCTTTACCTCTTCGGCCATATTCTCGCTATGTATTTCGTCTGCTGTCCTGGTCTCAATTTTAACTTTTTCAATGGTGAAAATCGAGTCTTTTGCTGAATATAGATTTCGTGTTGTATTTAAGGCCTCTTTAAAGCGCCCAAGGCCTTCATAGGATTCAGCTAGTAATTGGTTGCTTTCAATGACTTCGGCGAGAAAAACATTCTCATTGGCCAATGTTAAGGCATTTTCAGCGTACTTCACGGCCTCTTCAAAATTCGCCAGCTTAATATTCGTCCTTGCTAGCCCTATGTTGGCTTTTGTTGCTAAATAATCTTTCTCAAAAACATCGGTATTAACCACAAGCGAATTAAAATTCTTCGATGCACTCTCATACTTTTCCAATTTCAAATAAATATTTCCTTCGGCTAGCAATATATTATTGAAGAAATTTCGATCATTATTGAGTTGCCTTGCTTCATTGAGCATAAAGAGGG
>JABDKZ010000430.1 GCA_013001935.1 Maribacter sp. | reverse complement strand
TCTTCTTTTCAACGTATAATACGGAAGAGGCCAATTCATTACTAGAGGTTATGGCTTCGCAAAATGACAAGGATTTTATTGCTGCCGTGAACTGGCAAAAAATAGAGGAGTATGTTAAAAATGGTGGTGGAACTAAAATGCCTGCTAACTATGCACACAATGTATATGATGAGCATACCCATACGGGAACTTCTACCATGATCAAAGAAGTTGTTACTGTGGATCCAACCAATGTACCTGGAGCTTTGTACTTTCTGCCAACTCCAAAATCACCACACGGCTGTGATGTAGATCCAACAGGTTCATATATCATAGGTAGCGGAAAACTGTCTGCAGACATTACCGTACACTCATTTGATAAGATGATTGCAGCTATTGAAGGTGAAAAATTTGATGGTGAAGCCTATGGTATTCCTATTCTCAAGTTTGAGGAGGTCTTAGCTGGTACTGTTAAAAGTGGAGGTTTAGGCCCACTACATACCGAATTCGATGGTAAAGGAAATGCGTATACTACCTTCTTTATTTCTTCAGAAGTTGTTAAATGGCAAGTAGGAAGCTGGGAAGTTGTTGATAGAAAACCCACTTATTATTCCGTAGGTCATTTGATGATTCCTGGTGGTAACTCCAGAAAACCTTTTGGTAAGTATGTGGTAGCCATGAATAAGATTACAAAAGACCGGTATCTTCCAACAGGTCCTGAAATGGAGCACTCTGCCCAGATATACGATATTTCAGGAGAAAAGATGGAATTGATTTATGATTTCCCAACCCATGGTGAGCCTCATTATGCTGCGGGATGTCCGGCCGATTTATTGACAGCAAATTCTAAAAAAATCTATCGATTGGATGAAAACAAGCATGAATATGCTACCCTTACTGCCGATGATGCGCGTGTAGAACGTAAAGGGAATGAAGTACATATTTATATGTCTACTATAAGAAGTCATTTTACACCTGACAATATCGAAGGTATCAAAGTAGGCGATAAGGTATATTTCCATATCACTAATCACGAGCAAGATTTTGACGTACCACATGGTTTCTCAATGATTGGTCAGGGAACTTCCGAAATTTTAGTAATGCCGGGACAAACCAAGACTTCGTTATGGGAACCTAAAAAGGTTGGGGTCTGGCCATTCTATTGTACAGATTTTTGTTCTGCCTTACACCAAGAAATGCAAGGTTATGTTAGAGTGTCCCCTGCTAATTCAAATATTGACATTTCCTACTCTTTGGGCGAATAAAAGCGCTTGGGTAGCTTATTATTTATATTACTAATAAAAGCGGGCTGTGTCTTGGACTTGCCCGCTTTATTCTCATATTAAAGTAACCTTTTAAAGTAAAATTTGATTTGTAAACGATCAAAAAGTAGAAATAATGAAAAAAGCAAGTATCCTAATGATTATTGGTCCGTTGTTTCTTTTGGGATTGTACGTTTTCCCACTCTGGAACATAATGCTGGGAGCACCTCAATACCCGGAACCTTTGGGTATGAACATTTTTATTGATGGTATCAAGGGAGTTAGCGAATTTGATATTCAGAATATTGATGGTCTTAACCATTATATTGGCATGCGTACATTGCCAAAACCTGAAGATATGTGGGAGTTCAGTACTTTTCCAACAATAATTGGAGGAATGATCGCCCTTGGTGTTTTGATAGGGCTACTTGGGTACTTTAAGGTATTTAACTATAAATGGTTTATAGGATGGTTTATCCTCATGAGTATTTTGGGTGTATTGGGTATGTATGATTTTAATGCTTGGATGGTAGATTACGGTACCAATCTGGATCCTAATGCGATCATGAAACTCACTAATCCTGATGGAACTCCTATGAGTTATAAACCACCCCTTTTAGGGCATACTAAAATGCTTAATTTTGACGTGACCTCATTGCCGTCTACTGGTGCATGGATGATGTTTACGGGAATGTTATTGACGGTCGTTGCTTTTTTTATTGGTAAAAAAGCATGGCAACCCAAAAGCGATACCTTCTCGACAAAGCCGATTAAAGTAAAGGCTAATGATAAATAGATTTATTTTCGTAAGTTTAGTACTGTTCATTTGCGCTTCATGTGAAGTAAGTCCAAAACCAATTAATTATGGTTCTGATGGCTGTCATTTTTGTTCAATGACCATTGTAGACAAACAACATGCTGCGCAAATAGTAACAAAAAAAGGGAAAGCTTTTAAATTTGATGCGGTGGAATGTATGATGAACCATTTAAAGGACGTTGATACGGCATCTATTGCACTTTATATGGTTAATAATTTACAGGAACCGGGCGAATTAATCGATGCCCAAAAAGCTACTTTTTTAATTAGTAAGGAAATTCCTAGTCCTATGGGCGAATACTTGTCAGCTTTTAAATCTAGGGTAGAAGCTGAGAATATTGAAACCGAGAATAATGGAAAATTGTACTCTTGGAACGAGTTGTTGACTAGATTTAAGGTGCATTAATAAGATTCAATTTAATGGTTAATGGTATGCGGTCATTTTACGCCCGTTCAATTCTGTTAACCATTTTTTTTTAAATTAATATGAAATGAATTATACAATAGGAAATCAAATAGCGGATCAGCCCTTTGACAAATTGCAAATAAAAAAGATAGTAAATACCGATACATTGGAGATTCTCAGTATTAGTTTGGAAAAAGGGACGATATTTCCTGAACACACTTCCCCAAGGGATGCACAATTGATTGTATTAGAAGGGGATATTGTTTTTCACATAAATAAGACTTCGTACCCCCTAAAAACACAACAAAACTTTAATTTCCCAAAAGCTACCCCGCACTCCGTTATGGCCAATGAGAATTCCAAATTTTTGATCATAAGATAATGCATAAATTTTCACTTCAGCTAATTGTTGTTCTTTTTTTTATGGGAACTTCGCTTTGGGCTAAAACCATTGAGATATGCGCTACCTGTGAAGTGAAATCCATAAAGGAAGGTATTGCTTTTGCAGCAGATTATGATACCCTGCTTATAAGAAAAGGCAACTACAAAGAATTCAATTTTGTTGTTGACAAACCTTTAACCCTGAAGGGCGAAAACTATCCCGTAGTCGATGGTGAAGACCGTGGTGAAATCATACGTATTGTCTCCGATAATGTGACAGTTGATGGGTTATATTTAATCAACGTCGGCACAAGTTACACTACGGATCACGCCGCTATTCGCGTGGTTAAATCTGAAAACTTCCTGATTCAAAACCTAGTATTGGAAAGGTTGTTTTTTGGTATATATCTTGAAAGATCTAACAATGGGAAGGTATATCACAATAAGATTATGGGCGATGCCGTAGATGAATATAATTCGGGTAACGGTATTCAATTATGGTATTCGAACAATGTTGTGGTAGACCGAAATATCATACAAGGCGTGCGTGATGGTATTTACCTTGAATTTTCTGATGAAATTGCCATCCATAACAACATCAGCACCAATAATCTAAGGTATGGCCTTCATTTTATGTTTTCAAACAATGATATATACACCAACAATACCTTTGAGAATAATGGCGCTGGCGTGGCCGTAATGTTTTCGAAACACATTAAAATGGTGAATAATATATTCAGAAAGAATTGGGGAACTGCAGCCTATGGTATGTTGCTCAAGGAAATAAATGATGCTG
>JABDKZ010000382.1 GCA_013001935.1 Maribacter sp. | reverse complement strand
CTATAAATAATTTATGAAAACAAAATTAAAGATTAAGGAAACCAAAGGGAATGATTTAAATCATTCTTGGAAGCTCTTTGCTGGTATTTAAGAGAGTGCCCGCAATTAGGACATGCATTGGACTATTGATGGCCAAAGTACCTTTTTATTGCAACTGGAAAGCTGATTCGGGAAAATAGTAAAGCAAAGTAGGGGGAGATTAATTTCCACCATTGTTCCAATACTGTGGATGGGTATCTTCGGTTTGTTGGTTCCAATAATCCTGGGTTACCTTGCGACCATCGAAAGTTCTTAATTTACGTTGAAAAACCCAAATTGTAGGGTTGAATACCATATCGGTAACCCCAACGGTATATAATTGGGGCTCTTCCTCTGAAGGTCTTTTTTCTTCCTGGATGAGGACTTCGAAGCCATTGTGTTCCAATAGTTGCCTTAGAAATTCCTTTCTGTTTTCATCAACTTTCTTTTCAACAAAAGTTACTCTTGTATCCTCGATACTGCCAAATAAGTGTTTTCCTCCGAGTGCCATAACCTTTAATTAAAAATTCCGCTTAATTCATATATATAGTCATACAATGGACTGTAAAGTCCAAGCGCCAAAATACCAAGTACTGTAATCAACAAACCCAGTCGCATATACATCTTGCTCTGGAAAAAAGGGATTGGGTTTTCGCTTTTCCGCAAGAACATGGCCCTGACAACTAAAAGGTAATAATATAGCGAAATGGTCACATTGACCACAGCTATGAATACCAAGAGATAATAGCCTTCGCTTGCCGCTGCTGTAAATAGAAAAAACTTTCCAAAAAAACCTGCAACGGGCGGTATGCCTGCCAATGAGAACAAAGCCAACATCATAACCAAACTCAGGTTGGGATTGGTTCTGTATAATCCCTCGTAATCTTTGATGTTTTCTTTTCCAGTCTCTAGAGAGATTGCCTGGACGACACCAAAGGCAGCTAAATTTGAAAATATATAGATCAATACAAAATAGACTATCGTAGCAGTGCCCAACTGGGTACCTGCTATTAATCCCAATAAAATGAATCCTGCCTGTGCTATAGAGGAAAATGCTAAAAACCGTTTCAAGTTCTGTTGTCGTAAGGCGAACAAATTACCAATGAACATGGTCAAAACCGCGACGACATATATCATATTTTCCCAAATATGCATCAATGGTTTTAAAACCGTAAATAGTAAAATCATTAGAATGAACACTGCTGCACCTTTTGAGATTACTGAGAGATAGGAGGCCACACTAATGGGTGCACCCTCATAGACATCGGCTGTCCAAAAATGAAATGGAACCAAGGAGATTTTAAAAGCCAGTCCGGCAAAAAACAATAGCATTCCAAGAATGGTCAAATCTGCTGAAGTTATCATTTGGATAATGTCATCAAAATAGATGGATCCCGAGGTCGCATATAACATTGATATACCAAATAAGGACACTCCTGATGCCAAGGCAGAGGAGAGAATCAATTTAATCCCTGCTTCGCTGGACTTTCTATTAGCAGTATCATAGGCGGCTAATGCTGCAACTGGCAGAGTTGATAATTCCAGTCCCAAATAGAACATTAAGAAATCACCGGAAGAAATCATAAAATACATTCCCAATAAGGAAGAAAAAAGTAAGATAAAAAATTCTGTTCCCTTATTTTGACGAACAATTTTTTCCTGAAGCCAATCTGCAGATTGTAGCAAAAGAATAAGGACCCCTACATTAAGTACATTTTTAAAAAGATGTATTAAAGCATTCGTTCTAAACATACCACCAAAAAGGCTGGATTCACCCGTAGGTAAAAACCCAATAATTGTGTGTATTCCAAACAGAAGAATAGCCAAATGAACAATACTTGATTTTTTGTTTTGCGGAATAAATACCTCAGCAACAATCAGCAATAGCGTAATTACCAAAAGAATTATTTCGTGACGCATTAATAAAAGGTTGCTAAAATCCATTTTCCTTTATTTTATAATACTCCTTGTATAAAAGGTTGTAAACTTTCTAAGATCATATCACTTAACCAAAGTGGTGCAACACCCATTCCCACTATAGGAATCAACAATAGTAATATGCCCAATTTCTCATACCAGGTAACTTTTTCCAAGGTGAGGAATGACTCATTTTTGACGGGTCCCATGAGCATGATCCCCACAACGCGTAATATATAGACCGCTGTAACAACAATTGCCGAGACCGAAATTATGGTTGCTATTCTATAGAACATATCGTCGTGTTGAAATGCACCAACAAAAATGTTCATTTCGGCAACAAATCCACTAAATCCCGGGAGGCCTAATGATGCTAAGCCCGCAATAACATAAATGGCCGAAATAAATGGGATTACTTTAAGTAAGCCGCCAAGTTTCCTTACATCCCTAGTATGTGTTCTTTCATAGATCATTCCAATTAAAGCAAAGAAAAGTGCGGTCATGAAGCCATGGGAGAGTGATTGTAAAATGGCACCATTCCATGCTGTTTTGTTAAGCATCAAAAGGGCAAATAATACCATTCCCAAATGACTCACAGAGGAATATGCGTTGATGTATTTTAAATCAGTTTGTTTTATGGCGGAAAATGCACCATAAATAACCCCAATGGTCGCTAAAACGATAAAGAACCATGACCAATATTCAGCTCCTTCAGGTAATAAATACATAGCAACTCGGAATACGCCATACCCCCCCAACTTCATTAATACTCCGGCATGAAGCATTGAAACAGCTGTTGGGGCTGAAGCGTGCCCATCGGGAGACCAGGTATGGAAAGGGAACAATGCCCCAATTACCGCAAAACCAATAAATGTCAATGGGAAAAATAGTTTTTGGACTTCAAAAGGAATATTCACTTTGGCAATTTCTAGGATATTGAAAGTCAATGCACCACCATCAGCACTTGAGTTAAAATAGATTCCTAATATGGCAACTAGAAGCACTGCCGAAGCACCCATTAACATCAAGGTCAATTTCATTGCAGAATATTCCTTAGGTCCCGTGCCCCAAATACCAATCAATAAATACATAGGAATCACGGCAATTTCAAAAAAGACGAACATGGTGAAAAGATCAAGGGAAATAAAGAAACCATATACCCCTATAGAAAGTACTATAAGCGAAACGAAAAATTCCTTGGGTAAATCTTTCATTTTCCAGGAAATGAATACACCTGCCAATACCACAATAGCTGTCAATAATAAAAGTGCTACAGAAATCCCATCAACCCCAATATTATAATGAATGTTGAAATCCTTAAACCAGACCACATCTTTGGTAAAGACCATGATATCACTATTCGTAGTTCTTTCTTTGAAATAGGCGAACACCAAATTGATGGCCATACCAAATTGGACCAGGCTACCAATCATTGAAACAATTCGGGCCTGTTTCAATCCTTTGGTAAAAACCAAGACGAGTATGGTTAGTATGGGTACTACGATAAAAAGCGAAAGAATATCCATATAAATCGTTTAGTCAGTCCATAGATAAATAAATACTAAGGCAATAATTATTACTCCAGCGATAAAAGCAAAAGCGTAATCCTGTACTTTTCCTGATTGCATGCCTTTAATTTTTTCCGAGGTTAATACCGTTTTATTCCCAATGCCTACCATGGTGCCATCAACATATTTTTTGTCAAATTTGGCTATTGGTGCAGAAACACGATTGAATAATATCTTCTTGGTAATGAACAGGTAAATCTCGTCGAAATAAAATTTATCACTTGTCCATTGATACAAGGGCCCAAAAAAGTTTACCATCTTATTGGCTAAATCATTTTCTTTCTTATAGAAGACCCAAGCCAATGCGATGCCGATTAGACCAACGCCCACAGCTATTGCAGCAAGTGGATAGTTCAAATGTGCTTCGAAACCAGCCTTATCGGCGGTCACGAATTCACTGAATGGAATAAATCCACCTATCATACTCAGCATGGCAAGGAATAGTAGTGGGAATGTCATTGAAATGGGAGATTCATGAGGTTTGTGCTCGTAGTTGGTGTCTTTTCCCCAGAAAATTCCGAAGTAAATCCTAAACATGTAGAAAGCTGTAAGACCAGCTACAAAAATCCCGATTAAATAGATTAATTTGTTATGCTCAAAAGCCGCAACCAAGATTTCATCTTTACTAAAAAAACCGGCGAAAGGAGGAACTCCCGCTATGGCCAAGGCGGCTATCAAAAAGGTAATATGGGTGATAGGCATGTATTTTCGCAATCCGCCCATGTCTTTCAAATAATTGCTGTGCACAGCATGAATTACTGAACCAGCACACAGAAACAATAATGCCTTAAACATGGCATGGGTGAACAAATGAAACATTGAGGCCATATAACCAAGGCCCTCATGACCCTCAAATCCTGAAACTCCCAAGGCCAACATCATAT
>JABDKZ010000398.1 GCA_013001935.1 Maribacter sp. | reverse complement strand
TATACCATTCCATAATCACTTCCGGGAACTCATCCCCATCACTCCAATAAGAATGTGTATGCAGGTTGCCTTTGAACCATTGCAGTGCTTCTTCTTTTTTTGTAATAGCGCTTTCCTCCTTACAGCTGTAGATAAATGCCAGCCCTAAAAGCAATACGAAGGTTCTTTTTAAGTAATTCATAATTTGTTTATGGTTCAATGTTAAAAAATTCATCCCAAACCACTGTTTCACCTGTTTTGGAGGCATGCTTGGCCGCTTCTAGAATTTGCATTACCACCAAATTGTTTTCCAAAGCGGAAAGTCCGAAGGAATCCATTTGTAAATCGTCTTTTATCATTTTGGCAAAAAAGGCAAAGGGATCATGTGTACCGTTCGCAAGTGGGTTGGCCTTTATAGAATAGGGCCCAACTTTTTCATCTTCCAAGACCTCCATATCCTCCCCGTTTTTGCAGAAAACAAAACCATGTGTGCCATAAACGGCCATATCTTTACGATTATGCGACCAGTTCCAGGATGCTTGTATCACGACCTGTGTTTTTGGATAGGTCAATATAATGGTCGCATCATCATCGACATTGGGGTATAAATCGGGTTTAATGGTTTGGGTAATACATGAAACGGTCATGGGTATTTCCCCCTTCATGAGCCAAGTGGCTAAATTGGCACCATAACAACCAAAATCAGTAAGCGCTCCGGCACCATTTAGTTTTGGGTCGGTCAACCAGGCAACGAATTCTTTACTACAACCAATTTCTATAGGACCGGGATGTCCGGTATTGAAAACGATTTTGCGGATATCGCCTATCTTGTTTTCGTTATGAACCAGCTCAAAGGCCTTGTAATTACTGCCATACCACGAGGTTTCGTAGTTGGTCATTAATTGAACCTTATGTTTGGTCGCTAAAGCGACCATTTTTTCTGCATGATCCAAATTTACCGCTAATGGCTTTTCAACCATAATATGAATTCCTTTCGGAGCAAAATATTCCACGACTTCCAGATGATTGTAAATAGCATTAAATGCCATGACAGCTTCCGGTTTAACGGCTTTTGCCATTTCATCCATAGTATTGAAAACCAAATCCATAGAAAATCCATATTGCTTTCCGTGCTTTTCTGCCAATTCACGATTAGGCTCTACGATACCTACAATTTCAATATCCCCGAAATCTTCCCGGCCAAGAATCCAATGCACGTGATCATGGGTCAAACCGATTATCGCAACCTGTAATGGGTCGCCCTCGTAACTATATTTGGGTTCTTCGGAATTTGCCTCTAGGGTTGCTTGGGAAGGCAACTTATTCGATTTTTTATCCTTGGAATCACAGCTTCCTAAAGTAAAAATGACAAATACCAATACATATTGGGCGATTCTTGAAAAGCACATTGATCAGAGTTCTAGGTTTACCCAAATATAATGAAGTCCGCTGGTAATCTTTGCTAATCTAAACGATATCGTACTAAAAGAAAGGGTAGGTATTTCTGTTTTATACCAACGAAATGGGTGCCGTCCAAAAATTCAAGGAAGTTACCTTTTGAATTTTTTTCTGGTGCACATACGATTTACAATATATACAACGAGCACGAAAAGTGCCAGGAAGGGAAATATAAGGTCGCTGTTCAAAAAATTAAGAATATCCATGTGAGTTAGTTAAAGAAGTAAAACGAATTCAAAGAGGGAATATTATTTTTTGAATTTGGAAAGTGCATTTTTGGTGAATTCTGAAAGTACCAAAGTACCGCTTATTGCTGCGCGTTCAGAAAGGAGTTGACCCCAGTTTTCTGTACCTTCCCAAAGCACTTTTTTCCATTCGGATAATGCCTCAGGATTATAGGTCGCGAGTTTTTGCGCAAAAAATTCCAGTTCCTTGTCCAATTCATTTAATGAACTGAACACCTTGGCAAAAAGTCCTTTTTCCTTGGCCCAATACGCATTTTTCCATTCGCTGGGAGCGAGCGACAATTCGGCAAGGGCGGCCTTTCCAATTTTACGTTCTACAGCGGGCGCAATTACCAATGGAGCAATCCCTATAGACAATTCCGAGAGGCGAACAGCTGCTTTCTCCAATGCAAAAACGTAATCGCAGGCCGCTGCAAGGCCAACGCCACCACCTACGGTTTTACCTTGAACACGACCTATAATAAGCTTTTTACAGTTGCGCATGGCGTTTATAACATTGGCGAAACCACTGAAAAAGACTTTGCCCTCATCAAGATTTGTAATGGCCATGAGTTCATCGAAAGAAGCTCCACCGCAAAACGCCCTATCTCCCTCGGACTTTAAAACAATAACCGAGACGTCTTGTTTTTCTGAAAGTTTATGCAATTCGTTTGTTAAGCGGTCTAAAAGTTCCGCCACAAACGAATTACTCGCCGGATGACCAAATTCAACGGTTGCAACTTTATTATCTATACGCGTGTAAAGGCTTCCATTTTCCCGGGTAGTGCCCATAAATTATAGTTTTAATCAAAATTAGGTGTTTTGTAATAAGGGACGAAACTTTCTTCTGAACTTCCACACAAGTGCCCCCCCTCTGATGGCCATCCAAACGGTAAGTGCTATCCAGATTCCAGAAAGCCCCCAATTAAAATACTTGGTTAAATATAGGGTTGGGACAAAACCAAGAAAAGTGGCAGTAAGCAATACATTCCTTAGGAACTTCATTTCACCCAAACCTTTAAAAAGGCCATCAAAAACAAATGCAACGGTATTCATGGGAAACCCTAAAATCAGAATAAAAAATAGGGCATAGAATGTTTCAAGAACCTCAAATTCGTTAGAAAAAATACTGCCGATGGGTTTATAGAACACAAATCCGACCAACATTAAAACAATACTGACCACCCCACCGTATAGCATGATCTTTTTAGCCAGTCCCCAAAGACCGTTATAGTCTTTGGCTCCCAATAACCTACCGCCCATAATATTTCCTGCCGCCCCGTAGCCATCAATGAAAAAAGCGGCAAAGAGCCAGAGGTTGATCGCTATGGTATGTGCGCCAATATATTTATCCCCTAAGGCAGTTGCCTCGCGCACAGCAAGAATAAGGGCGACATTTAATGCTACTGCTCTAACAAATAGGTTAAGGCTCATACCTATTAACCTATTTAATTCTTGATGTAGCGGAAAACGTACCCTAAGACCAATATCGGTTTTGGTCATTAGAAGTATAAATGCCATTATCGCCATAATGCCCTGGGCGATTAAACTGGCCCAGGCCGCACCCTCTAAATACATGGCCTCTATAAAACCATCAACCCCATAGACCAAAAGAAAATCCAACCCTATATTCAATAAGGCCCCAACAATTGCAATTAGCATAGGGTAGTAGGTATTCTGTAATCCCCTGAAAATACCCATTACAGCAAATACGAATAAGGTTAAAGGGAAACCCCAAACACGGATTGAATAGTATGAAACGCAATATTCCAAAATTTTGCCTGAGGCATTCAGTACTTCAAAAATTTCCTCAACTATAAATATGGTTGAAAGTAATATAACCAAGCTCAGAAGTATGTTTAGAAATATAGCCTGCGCCGGCAATGCTTTCACCTCTTCCAATTTACCAGCTCCCAGATATTGCGCTAAAATGGCAGATATGGCACTGCGTGTCTGGCCCAAAATCCAGATTAACATAGACAAAAAAGAACCTACAATACCAGCCGCGGCTAGTGATTCCAGACCATCGACAGGGATATTACCAACAATTGCGGTGTCGGTTATCGATAGGATTGGTTCGGCAATCCCAGCGATGGTTGCGGGAATAGCCAATTTGTTGATCGTCCTAATATTTACGGCAGTTTTCAATGTTATCGTTCTGGTTTAAAGTACCATTTCATAACAATGAAAAGGATGTTTACTTTGGTTAGGAAAATAGATATCGCCCAGTCTGTGATATCCCCGGGTTTCATAAAATTTTTGATTGCGTCTGTTTTGGCTAAAGGTATCTAACCTAATTGAAACAAAATTGTTTTTCTTGGCGAAGTGTTCTGCAAAATCCATCATTTTTTGTGCGTACCCTTTGCCTTGATGCATGGGATGAACCGATAATCGGTGTATATAGACATTGTGGTCATTTGGCGTCAACCATTCAACAGAACGGTATTCCTCATCCATATAGGACGAAATAACAATAGTGCCTATTATATCTTGTTTCTTTTCCAACACGAACAACTCCGATCTTTCAATATCGTTTTCAAATGCCTCTTTGGACGGATAATACTCATTCCATTGAAAGATGCCGTTTTTGATCATTTCGGCCGCGCAAGCCTTGGCAAGATGAAGAATCTCGTTAATTTCCGATATCTTTGCGGGACGAATCATGAATAGAATTCCTTTTTAATTGTAAATTTAAAGTATTAATCAATAATCATAGAAATGATAAATATCCTTGTTCCTATAGGTACCTCGCCGAATGCCAACGAAACCTTGCAATATGCTGTTGAATTTGCAGCTGATTTTTCTGCTCGTGTATATGTTATGGAAGTTTTTAATGTAAGTGCCAAGGCAGGGAGTCTTGCCAATATTTCAGAGAAGGTAGCCAAGAGCGGGAAGGAGCGCCTAAAAGGTGTTATAAACCAGGTAGATGCCAAAAACGTTGAAATTAAAATCGCGACCTATAATGGTGACTTGGTAGATGGCATCAAGCAGATTGACAAGGAATTGGGGATTGATATCATTATTCTTGCACCAAGGAGCAATGATATCCAAGAAGGACTTTATCTAGGGCATACATCGGGTAGAATCGTAAAGAGAACTGATATTCCTGCCTTGATGGTCCCGAAGGGCACAAAGTACAAACCCTTTAAAAATATTCTTGTCGCATTTAAATCGGGGGTATTAAAACGGAATAGGATTTTAGAGCCACTCGTTGCCATTCAAAAGAAGCACGACGCAAATGTAGATTTGCTACTCGTTAAAACCCCTGGCTATACAGACGATGATCTAAAGGTCAATACGGCCCTGATGGATTTGTGTTCAAAACTGACAATAACAGAAAACCCAACGACCTACTTGGGTGTTATGGAACATTTTCAGTCAAAACAACCCGAACTACTCGGTGTCTTTAGAAGAAAGCGGGGCTTTTTCAAAAATATGTGGGAAAAGAATACCGTACTTAAATCTGAGTTTTCTGTACCCATACCGGTTCTGGTATTGAGTGTTAAGAAAGACTAACTACAATGCCCAGCAATGCACTTAAACTAAGCTGCACCCATGAAATTTGTCATCGCTCCAGATAAGTTCAAAGGATCCCTCACGGGTTTCGAATTTTGTGATGCGGTTGAAGAAGGGCTGCGGAAGGTCTTTGAGGATGCCGAAATCCTTAAAATGCCCTTGGCCGATGGCGGGGATGGTACCATGGAGGTCGTAAGGCACTACATTAGGGGCGAAAAAGAAACAATTACGGTCCACGACCCCTTGTTTAGACCTATTAAAGCCGCTTACCTCTATTCAGAAAA